>CAYQVL010000173.1:804-4742 GCA_964420825.1 uncultured Sphingomonadaceae bacterium | reverse complement strand
CGAGGCGGGCACGTTGCGGCTTGGGCTGGCCTATAAGGATGATCTTGCCGTAGCCGCCCAGATCTGGATCATCGAACATGGCATCGCGACGATTCACAAACTTGCCTATCGCGAGGATGTAAAAGAGCTGTCGGCCGGTACGATATTGAGCGTCGAAATGTTTCGGCGCGCGCTCGAAATCGACAAGGTCGACAAGATCGATTTCGGGATTGGTAACGATACCTATAAGCGCGAATGGATGACCCATTCGGTGCCGATGTACGCACTGAGCGCCTATTACCCCTATAGCTGGAGCGGACTTGCCGGCCTGGCCAAGGCAGCGAGCAGAAAGATTCTCCGCCGATTTGGCATGTTCAGGGACGAGGTCGATGCACACGCTGCGCCCCGTCGCTGACACGCCGATCGCCGAACCCCCGATTCCCTTGTCCGCGGGCAGCCGCCCGCAGGATCGGGCGCTTATCATCCCCGACGATATCGGTGTGTTTCTCGCCATCGCGCGCTCGCTCGGTCGCGGAGGCGTCGAAGTCGATGTCGCGACCTCGGAACTCGATTATCCCGGGTTGACGTCGCGCTATGTAAACCAGGTCCATCTCGTTCCGCCTTATCTGAAGGAGACGTCCAGATGGATAGAGACGATTGCGGCGCTGACACGGAGCCGTGGCTATAGGCTCATCGTCCCGACCAGCGACAGCAGCCTGACGTTGCTTGCCCTTCATGCCGAGCGGCTGGGTCGCCGGAACCTTGCCATCGCCAACGACGAAGCCTTGGCTGTCTTCACCGACAAGGCGAAAACAAGGATGCTCGCGGACGCACTGGATATACCGATGGCGAGCGGCATCGAGGTCCGGCCCGATACCGACCCGGCGGATCTTGAGCGAGCGCTTGGCCTGCCGCTCATACTCAAACCGCGATCTCCCTATGAGCCCGGGAATCGTCAGGCCAAGACCTCGGCGAGCATTGTCCGGCGATCCGAAAACATCGCCGGAGCTATCGCGGCCTACGGAGGCAGGGGCCTGCTCGCGGAACGCTTTTTCGACGGAGACGGCGTCGGCGTTTCGGTGTTGGCGCATCGCGGCGCAATCCGATTGTCCTGGCAGCACCGCCGGCTCGCGGCGGTCAGCGATACCGGGCACAGCAGTCGGCGTATCGGCGAGCCCGTCGATCCGGTGCTTTACGATCGCGTCAAGACCCTCTGCCGGGCCACCGAACTGACCGGTGTCGCCATGTTCGAATTTCGGCAAAGTCCGGCAACCGGCTTGCATATTCTGATCGAGGTCAATGCCCGGTTCTGGGGGTCGCTACCGCTCGCTCTCGAGGGCGGCGCGGATTTTCCGCTGGCGCTTTGGAGGATGCAATTCCCGGACGAAGATTACGGCCCCCGAGAGTCGCTCAGAGATGGCGTTTCGAAATGCGATCTATCGGGCGAATATGATCGGTTGACGAACCTCCTGCGCTCGGATTCGAAAGGCGCCGGCTTGCGGGCGAGCGGCGGGTTGGTGAAACTGGGGATCAAGACGCTGATCGCTCCCGCCAGCTTCGACAGCTGGGCTGCGGACGACAAGAGGCCCTATTTTGCCGAGGTGGGAAAGATCGTCGGCCTGCTGGGGAAAGCCTTGGCAAGGCGGCTGCGCGATTTCGCCGTCCGCAGGCCCGGCGGGAATAGCGGCTCTGGGCGATGAACTCTGGGCCAAAAAGCCTATCGCATGCTCGTCGCAGGCTAGGCGCGAGACGCCGCCCGACGCTGCCGGGAAAATCAAAATGGTGGAGCCGAACGGAGCCGAACCCTCGACCTTGACCTGCCACGGGTAATCTTCTCCGGCTGCGATTAGAGACCGACCCTTGCAAGGACGGACGAGATGAAGCGCTAGAGGCTTTCAGAAGAGCAGACTATAACTGGCCGCAGCGTCGAACCAACCCGCTGACACTACTCACCTTGATTTCGAGTCAGACACTATGCGTCAATCGCCGTGAAACGCAGGAGTAAACAAGCGGTTGTGCCCGGCGGAGAGGATCAATCGGCGGGGCCGACCTTATAGGCGCACAGCTTGTTGCCGTCGAGATCGCGAAAATAGGCGCCGTAAAAGGCCTGCGGCCCCTCGTCGCCGCGGACGCCGGGCGCACCTTCGTCGGCGCCTCCGAGTTCGAGCGCCCTGGCGTGGAGCGCATCGACTTTGGCGCGGCTGTCCATCACAATCGCCGCCATCGCGCCATTGCCGACGGTCGCCTCTCGCCCGTCATGGGGCGGCGTGATGCAAATCCCCGGAACGCCGAAATCGGTGCCGTACATCGTAAAGCCGTTGTCGAACTCCATCAGCCGCTTGGCGCCGACGGTTTCCATCAACGCGTCATAGAAACCGCGCGCCTTGTCGATGTCGTTGGTGCCGAAGGTCATGTAACCGATCATCGCGTATCTCCTGGGTTGAGCGGGTCTTAATTGCAGTCGCCGGTGCGCCGCGCGGAATAGTTCGCGACAAGTGCCATCGGCCCGTATTGCGTGGCCGGACTATTGAAGACGATACGGCTATCGAACGACGTCATGTCATAGGTCCCGGTCATCGTCATCGCCGCAGGCTGGCTATTGCCCTGCATCTGGCAAGCGCCGCGGATATCGACGGCGCCGTTGCCGATTTCGCTGCTGCTGATCGTGCAGAACTGCTTGATGAGATCGGGAAGGATCAAATCGGGATCGGGATCGGCGGCCTGTTCGGCCGATATGCACGCCCGCCCGATCACCGGCCGGTTGCCGATTTCGTTACCGACCTGCCGGCGGGCCTGGAGCGCCATGTCGCCGCTGAGATCGGGGAATTGCGCGTCGGTATATTCGAAACTCGATTCCCATGCGCCGGCGCGGATGCCGGTTGCCGCGCGCGGGGCATCGCGATTGCCGCCGATTCCTACGACAAGCAGCAGGATGGCAAGCAATGCCGCCGCCGCGCCACCTGCCGCGATCCATCTGGTTCGCGTCATCTCAAAGCCGCGGCGATCGCGCTTGGGCCGCGCCGACAGCCCCAGGGGTTCGACAGGCGCCGGAGGCTGCAGGCCCCCGGTCGCGGCCGCCGGTTCGGCCGCTGCCGCCGGAGACGGAGCCTCCGCCGGCTCGCCGGGCGCGGCCGCTCCGCTGCCGACATGGCGTTTGATCGTCTCGATCATCCGCTCGATGGTGGCATCGCGGCGGTCGATCCAGTCGATCCACTGATAGTCGTTGAGCCAGTAAGCGAGGCCCTTGGCGTCGATATCCTCGAGCCGCACCGGATAGATCAGCTTCTTGTTGTTCTCCGCCATCATCAGCTCGCGCTTGACGTGGCGCGACCGATCGGACTGCGCGCAGAACAGCAGAACGATGAGATCGGACTGTTCGACCTGTTCGATGATCGCCTGGTCGAAGGCGACGCCGGGATCGATATCGTCGGGCGCCATCCAGCCGGTCACGCCGTTGCGCTCGAGTATGGCTTTCAGATGGCGGGCGGTCTTCTCCTGCGAGCTGTGATGGCTGATAAAGGCGACCGGCCGACGGCCGGGCTTCTTATCTCTTTCGTCAGCGCCCATCGGTCAGCCCCTTTGCCTTTAATATATTTCGCTATTGTAACGACGCCGCCGCTCCGAGTTCTTGATCAACGCAAGTTTGATATATTACATAGCTGCCCCCAACAGCCTCACCGACAGAGCTACAATAATTCGAAATTCTTGCCGGAATATTCCGCTGGGAAACATTATTTCTAGCTGTAGTTTCCTGCTGTCTGCACGTGGACTCAATTACGCTCGACCCTCCAACCGCGTCCCCGACGGAACGACAATAGCGCTGCATATTATAACTCGGAACATTGGAAGTAGGTGTGGCGCTTGATCGCTCTCCAGGGCTAGGTGAACTACCATCTGTCGCATCTGAACATCCCCCTGTGTGCCTGCCCGATACGCGGCCGGCCATGCTCATTGCGCCC
>CAYQVL010000173.1:0-794 GCA_964420825.1 uncultured Sphingomonadaceae bacterium | reverse complement strand
CGGGCTTCTTATCTCTTTCGTCAGCGCCCATCGGTTAGCCCCTCAAGTCTTTGCCGCTATTGCGCATCGCAATCGGGCGAAATATTCCGGCCCGATACGCGGCCGGCCATGCTCATTGCGCCCATCGGCCCCTCGGGCATAGTCATGTTGATCGTCATGTCGTAGCGCGCCGCGGTGTAGGTGCCCTCCATCCGCATCGTCATCGTTCCGTCGGTTCCCTCGGGCCGGCAGGTGGCGTCGATCAGCATCGTTCCCCCCGACATCGTGAAATCGTTATAGGTGCAGCTGTCGTTCTCGTCGCCGCCGAACATCGTGGCCTGCGGATTGGCGGCCTCCTCGGGCGTGATGCACGAGGTGCTCGTGCGCGACTGGCCCATTTGCCGGCGCATCATCTCGCGCGCCTCTTCGGGCATTCCGGTCATTTCGAATTCGGTGAGCTGGACGGTGGTTTCCCATTGGCCTGGCGTGATCGAAATGTTCGAGGTCTCCGCAGCCGCTTCCTGCTGCGAAATTTCTCCATCGCCATCGGCATCGGCGCCGCCCGGCGAACAGGCGGCGAGGACGATCGGGGCGGCGAGGATCAGAAGCTTTTTCATGTCATTCCTTCCTGGAGAAATTCCTGTCGGATTCCCGCCGGTGTTACGTCAGCGGCACGGCGGCATCAACGGCGGCCGGCAAAAAAGCCGCCGCGACTGTGCGCGATCGCGGCCCTTCTGCAGGCGATGCCGCGAAACAGCGCCCTAGGCGTCGCAATCGCCCGTGCGTTCGCCGGTCATCGTACCGCTCATCGTCAT
>CAYQVL010000172.1:0-4758 GCA_964420825.1 uncultured Sphingomonadaceae bacterium | reverse complement strand
GCCCTTTGCCGCTCGAAAACATCGACGCGGTGATAATGGATGGCATGGAGCGTCGCCGCCGTCGGGCTCGGCACCCAGGCGGTGTTCGCGCCGCTTATCGGATGGCCGATCTTCGCGTCCATCATGTCGGCCATCAGATCGGGCGCGGGCCACATCCCCTTGCCGATCTGCGCCTTACCCGAAAAACCCGCTGCAAGGCCGATGCGGACGTTGCGGTCCTCATAGGCCTTGATCCAGTCGGCCTCCTTCATCGCCGCCTTGCGCATCATCGCTCCGGCCTGCATCGACGTATGGATTTCGTCGCCGGTGCGGTCGAGGAAGCCGGTGTTGATGAAGACGATGCGGTTGCGCACCGCATGGATACAGGCGGCGAGATTGGCCGAGGCCCGACGCTCCTCGTCCATCACGCCGACCTTGATCGTGTGGCGATCGAGCCCGAGCAAATCTTCGATTGCATCGAACAGATCGTTGGTGAACGCGCATTCGTCGGGCCCGTGCATTTTGGGTTTGACGATATAGACCGAGCCGGCACGGCTGTTGCGATAGCGCCCCAATTCCTTGAGATCGTGCATCGCGATCATGCTTGTCATGATGCCGTCGAGGATGCCCTCGGGCGCTTCGCCGCCGCCTGGCAGCAGCGCCGCCGGATTGGTCATCAGATGACCGACATTGCGCACGAAGAGCAGGCTGCGGCCGGGGAGGTCGAAATGCTGACCATCGGTGCCGGTATAGCTGCGGTCGGGTTCGAGGGCGCGTGTCCGTATTTCGCCGGATTTTTCGAATTTCGCCGCCAGATCGCCGCGCATCAGCCCTAGCCAGTGACGATAGGCGAGCGTCTTGTCTTCGGCGTCGACTGCAGCGACCGAATCTTCCAAATCGACGATCGTCGTCAGCGCCGATTCCAGCAGCACATCGGCAATGCCCGCCGGATCGTCGCGCCCGATCGGATGCTCGCGATCGATGACGATTTCGAGATGCAGCCCATTGTGTTTGAAAAGCAGGTTATCGTCGCGGCTGCCGGCAAACTGTCCGGGGTCGGCAAGCTCGGGCACACCGTGGTCGAAATCGCTCCAGCTACCGAGTGCGAGCGGAACAATCTCGTCGAGCAGCCCGCGCGCGGCAGCGACAACCTGCGCGCCGCGCCGGGCATCATAACCGCCGGGCTTCGCCTTCCCGGGAAGCGCGTCGGTCCCGTAGAGCGCGTCATAGAGGCTCCCCCAGCGCGCATTTGCCGCGTTGAGAACGAAGCGGTCGTTGAGTACGGGCACGACAAGCTGTGGCCCGGCCATCCGCGCGACCTCGTCGTCGACATTCCGCGTGGCGATCGTGAAAGGCTCGGGTTCAGGAACGAGATAGCCGATATCGGTGAGGAACGCCTGATATTCGGCCTGGTCGATTGGCTTGCCCTGACGCGCCTTGTGCCGCGCGTCGATCTGCGCCTGAAGGTGGTCGCGCCTGGCGAGCAGCGCGCGGTTCCGCGGCGCGAAGCGCGCGAAGATATCCGCCGCGCCCTGCCAGAAAGCCCCTGTCTCAAGCCCGAGCCCCGGCAGTGCTTCGCTTTCGACCAAATCGGCGAGTTGCGTTGCAACCTGCAATCCGGCGCGCTCGGTGTAATCGGTCATGACGACTCCTTGGTCGGCCGGCGGGCCGAGGTCCAACACTGTCTCATGGGGAGGAGAAGCAGCGCAGCTATGCCGATTGGCTTGGGCGCTGACAAGTAACCCCATGACGAGTGGTGGCGCGTTGAAACGCAAGCCGCTAAAGCGCGTCCATGACAGGCCTCTCCTCGACCGAACAATCCGCGCTCGAACGCGCCGCCGACGCGCCGCTGCTCGATCAGACCCGGCAATGGGCGGCAATCAACAGCGGCTCGGCCAATCTCGATGGCCTCAAGACCGTGGCCGGCGAACTCGCCGACGCCTTTTCCGCGCTGCCGGGCGAACTGGCGTTGCGCGCGCCCGGGCCTTCGGAGATCGTTCAGGGCGACGGCAGCGTCGTGACGCGCCAGACCGGCGACAATCTCCATCTCGCCGTCCGCCCCGAAGCGCCGGTGCAGATACTGCTGACCGGCCATATGGATACCGTCTTCGCCAAGGATCATCCATTCCAAAAGCTGGTCTGGCTCGACGACAATATGCTCAACGGCCCCGGCGTCACCGACATGAAAGGGTGCATAGCGCTGATGCTCGCCGCGCTAAAGGCGGTCGAGGCCTCGCCGCTAGCCGAACGCATCGGCTATGAGGTGGTGATCAATTCGGACGAGGAGATCGGCTCGCCGGGGTCCGCGGCGCTGCTCGCGCAGGCTGCCAAGGGCAAGCTCGCGGCGCTGACCTACGAACCCGCGCTGCCCGACGGAACACTGGCGGGCGCGCGCGGCGGCAGCGGCAACTGGTCGATCGTCATCACCGGCAAGAGCGCGCATGCCGGCCGCAATCCCGAGGAAGGCCGCAACGCCCTGCTCGCCGCGGCCGAACTGGCGCTGCGGCTAGAAAAGGCGATCGCTCCCGGGCTCAAGGTCAACCCCGCGAGGATCGAGGGAGGCGGGGCCAACAACGTCGTTCCAGACCACGCCGTGCTGCGCCTTAACATGCGTCCAAAGACTATTGAAGATCAACAGCTTGCGCTAGAGCTTCTCGATCAGGCGATAGCCGATATACGCGAACATCGGGAAGTTCGGATCGACGTCCATGGCGGCTTCGGCCGCCCGCCCAAACCGATCGACCCCGGGGCCGAAAAACTCTTCGGACTGGTCAGGTCCTGCGGCGCCGATCTCGGCCTCGATATCGCCTGGAAAGCGACCGGAGGCGTCTGCGACGGCAACAATATCGCCGCCTGCGGCGTCCCCGTTGTCGACACCATGGGCGTGCGCGGCGGAGCGATCCATTCACCCGACGAATTTCTGATTGTCGACAGTCTGCCCGAGCGCGCACGGCTTTCGACGCTCGTCTTGTTGCGATTGGCCGATAGGGGCAGCCTATGAGTTTCGTGGTTCGGGCCGCAAGCAGCGACGATGTCGATCAGCTGTACGAAATGGCCAAACTGACCGGCGGCGGCTTTACCAACCTGCCTCCCGATCGCGGCGCGCTCAATGCCAAGCTGGCGCGCTCGGCGGAAGCCTTTGCCAAGACCGAAGGCGAATCAGCCAACGATCTTTTCCTGCTGGCGCTCGAGGACACCGAAACGGGCCAGGTTCGCGGAACGGCGCAGATATTTGCCGCGGTCGGCACGCGCTGGCCGTTCTACAGCTATCACATCACCACCTACAGTCAGCACAGCCAGGAGCTCGACCGCACCTTCCGCGCGCAAATCCTCTCGCTGACCACCGACTATGGAGGCGCGTCCGAGGTGGGCGGGCTTTTCCTCCACCCCGGCGAACGCGCTGGCGGACTCGGGCTGTTGCTCGCGCGCAGCCGTTACCTTTTCATCGCGATGCACCGCGCCCGCTTCGGCGAGAAGGTCATCGCCGAACTCCGCGGCGTTATCGACGAAGCCGGCGGCTCGGCATTCTGGGACGCCCTTGCGGGCAAATTCTTCGGTATGTCGTTCCAGGAAGCCGATGAATTCAATTCGAGCCACGGCAATCAGTTCATCGCCGATTTGATGCCCAAACACCCGATCTATCTCGATATGCTCCCCGAAAGCGCGCGCGCCGTCATCGGCAAGCCGCACCCTTCGGGCCGCGCGGCGATGCGGATGCTCGAAAAGGAGGGTTTTTCCTACGAGGACTATATCGACATTTTCGATGGCGGCCCGACGATGGAAGCCGAGATCGACAAGGTCAGGAGCATCGCCGAATCGCGTGAAGCGACGATCGCCGCCATCGATTCGCCGAGCGGTACGCGCTCGCTCGCGGCGACGGGGCGGCTCGCCGCATTTCGCTGCTGCTATGCCGATATAACGATGCGCGGCGACGGCGAAATCGATATCGACGAAACCGCCGCCCGGACGCTGAACGTCGGCAAGGGCATGACCGTCCGCCACGTCGCCCGTTAGGAATCCGCCGCATGGCCCTTACCGAAATCAACTTCGACGGCGTCATCGGCCCCTCGCACAACTACGCCGGGCTGAGCCTCGGCAATCTCGCCTCATCGCGCAATGCCGGATCCATTTCGCAACCACGCGGGGCCGCGCTGCAGGGCATCGAGAAAATGCGCGCCAACATGGATATTGGGCTCGCCCAGGGTTTTTTCCTTCCGCAGCGGCGCCCGAACCGCGACTGGCTCGCGATGATCGGCGCTACGCCCGAAAATGCCGAACCGACGATCCTTGCCAATGCCATGTCCGCCTCGCCGATGTGGACGGCAAATGCCGCGACGGTTTCGCCGTCGCCCGACACGCAGGACGGCCGCTGCCACCTCACCGTCGCCAATCTGATGACGATGCCGCACCGCAGCCACGAGTGGCGCGAAACGCTAGCGCAATTGCGTCTCGCCTTCGCCGACGACAGCCATTTCGCCGTCCATGCGCCCGTGCCGCCGCCCTTTGGCGACGAGGGCGCCGCCAATTTCATGCGGCTCTCGAGCGCACATGACCAACCCGGCATCGAGATCTTCGTCTACGGGACGAGCGGAGGCGCCTTCCCCGCGCGGCAGAATATCGAGGCGAGCCGGGCGGTGGCGCGGCTTCATGGTCTCGATCCGGCCGAGGTTCTGTTTGTCGAGCAAGCCAAGGGCGCGATCGGCGGCGGCGCCTTCCACAATGATGTCGTCGCGGTCACCAACGAGAATGTCCTCTTCTGCCACGCCCAGGCCTTTGCCA
>CAYQVL010000171.1:0-4802 GCA_964420825.1 uncultured Sphingomonadaceae bacterium | reverse complement strand
TGCCTTCCGGAACCAGTTTCAACTGTTCCGAAACATCCTGCTGGAAATAGCGGTCGGCCGAGCCGCGCGCCATCGCCCCCACCGAGCCCATGCCGCGATAGCTCTTGTACGAGCGGCCCTGAAACAGGAAGGTTTCGCCCGGCGCCTCGGCGGTTCCCGCGAGCAGCGATCCGATCATGACCGTCGAGGCCCCCGCCGCGATCGCCTTGGCGATATCGCCCGACGTCCTCAGGCCGCCATCGGCGATCACAGGCACACCCGATTTGCGCGCTTCTTCGCTGGCTTCGAGCACCGCCGTAAGCTGCGGAACGCCGACGCCGGCGACGATTCGCGTCGTGCAGATCGAGCCCGGGCCGATACCGATCTTGACGCCGTCGGCGCCGGCATCGATCAGCGCGCGCGCGCCCTCGGCGGTCGCTACGTTGCCCGCCACGACCTGGACCGAATTGGACAGTTTCTTTATCCGTTCGACGGCCTCGCCGACCGAGCGATTATGGCCATGCGCGGTGTCGATGACGATGAGATCGCATTCGGCGTCGATCAGCGCTTCGGTGCGCTCGAAGCCCTTGTCGCCGACCGTCGTCGCCCCCGCGACGCGCAACCGGCCGGTCGCGTCCTTGGTGGCATGCGGATAGGTGACCGCCTTTTCGATATCCTTGACGGTGATCAGGCCGACGCAGCGATAGGCCTCATCGACGACGAGCAGCTTCTCGATCCGCCGCTGGTGAAGAAGCCGCTGGGCTTCTTCCTGCGTCACGCCCTGTTCGACCGTGGCGAGATTTTCGCTGGTCATAAGCTCGGCGACAGGCTGTTTCGGATTTTCGGCAAAGCGCACGTCGCGGTTGGTCAAAATGCCGACGAGTTTTCCGTTTTTTTCGGTAATCGGAATGCCCGAAATCTTGTGCCGCGCCATCAGATCGAGCGCTTCGGCAAGCGTCTGCGTCGGCGCCATCGTTATCGGATTGACGACCATCCCCGATTCGAAGCGTTTGACCGCGCGCACGGCGGCCGCCTGCTCCTCGTTGGTGAGATTGCGGTGGAGCACGCCGATGCCGCCCAATTGCGCCATGACTATCGCCATGTCGGCCTCGGTCACGGTATCCATCGCCGCCGAAAGCATCGGGATGTTGAGGCCGATCTCGCGCGTCACCTGCGTCCGCGTATCGGCGGCGTTCGGCAATATATTCGATTCGCCCGGACGCAGCAGAACATCGTCAAAAGTCAGTCCGATGTCGATTTCCATCGCTGCGCTATCCTTTCACCGGTCGGGAGTCGTGGCGTGTCTATAGGGACGCGCCGCGCAGGTTTCTAGCGCTGAGGCGCGGGAAATCGAACAGGGTCCGCCAATGCGCGGGCAAGTGCGATGTGCAGCAAGGTATCCTCGAGCGCTCCGCCGAGTTCGATCGGCTCGTCGATATCGTCGTCGGGGCCATGATAGGGTCCTTCGAGAAAGGCGTCGAGCGGCTCGGGATCGGTGAACGACCCGCCCGCCATGATTGTCGGCACCCCGGCTTCGAGCAACGCCCAGCCATCCTGGCGTTGCACGAAGGCATTGGCGTCCGTCCGGTCGTCTATCGCGCGGCCGAGTTCTCCCGCTACCGCATCGACGATCGGATCGAGAGTCGTATAACCGCGCCCGACTATCCCGACGGGCGCTCCGCGCGGGGCAATCGCGATCGTATCGAGGTTGAGCGCCGCGACGATCGAATTGAGCGGTGTCGAAGGATCGTCGGCGAAGGCGCGGGCTCCCAACAGGCCGAGTTCTTCGGCGGTGGTCGCAACAAAGATCAGGTCGCGCACGGGCCGCTCGCCCTGCGCAAGCGCGCGCGCGGTTTCGATCAGAGCCGCCGTGCCGCTGGCATTGTCGATCGCGCCGTTGCAGATTCGATCGCGTTCGCCCTCGGGCCGGCAGATGCCGAAGTGGTCGTAATGCGCCAATATCGCAACGCTCTCGCCGGTCTCGCCGCTCCCGGGCAAGTGCGCGACGACATTAAATCCCGTAAACGGTCTGATCGCCGTGCCGACGTCGATGTCGAGCGCGATGGGCAGCCGCATCGCTGTAAACGAAGCGTCTTGCGCCGCGATTGCAAGTCTCGCGGGGGATTGGCCGGCCACGCCCAAGAACCGCGCCGAGGCGTCGAACGAAAGCGCGCCCTCGATCGCCGCCATCGGCGTATCCGCCAATGCCGTCCGGCCGCGCGAGAATATGCCCTGCGTGCGGTCCCAGGACGTATCTGCGTCGACAAGGCCGATGACCGCCGCGGCGCCGAGTTGGGCGAGCTGCTGGCGGCGCTGCTGGAACGAAGGCGCGTTGTCGTCGCCCGGCGGCGTATCATTGTAGACGAGGACGACGGCGCCCTCGACATCGCCGCGTTCGAGTCCCCGACCGGCTTCGCCGATCGCCCCCGCATAGCCCGCGAAGATCACCGGCGCGTCGCGAAGGCTCACTTCGGCTGTGCGCCCGAAGGCCAGAAAGTCGCCGGGGCCCCATTGAACGCGCTCGCCATTGCGGCTCCAGCTGGCGGTTGCGCGATATTCGCTGCGCTCGACGAGCGAGATCAATTGGTAGAAATGGCCGTGATAGCCCGGTTCAAGACCGGCTTCCGAAAACTGCGTGGCGATATAATTCGCCGCGAGCAGCTCGCCGATCGTCCCGGGCTTGCGCCCCTGGAAATCGTCGCTCGCCAAAATCTCGATATGGCGGCGCAGATCGGCCTCCTCGGGAGCGGCTTCGATGGTGGCGGGAAGCGCGAGAAACGAAACCGCAAGCGCGGCGAACCATTGTCTGATCATCACGCGCCGTTGGCAGTTTTACAGCGCTGCGGCAAGTATTTGGACGTCGCCGTTCGACGAGCCGCGCCGTTTCGCCGACATCCGGCACCTGGCGATTAGTCCGGTGGCTGTCTTGAAGCGTCAAATAGTGCTTGGCAGCCGCCCTGCGCGCCTCCAATATGGCAACTGTCGCGCAGGGGAGGAAAGCATGGAAGGTCTATTTTCGGTCGTCGGGTTCGTCGTCATCCTGGCGATCATTTTCGTTATCGCCGGTATCAAAATCGTCCGCCAGGGCTATAATTATACGATAGAATATTTCGGCCGCTACACGGCGACGGCGCAACCCGGCTTCAATTTTTTCATGCCCTTCTTCTATCGCGTCGGCCGGAAGGTGAACATGATGGAGCAGGTGCTCGACATTCCAGGCCAGGAGATCATCACCAAGGACAATGCGATGATCTCGACCGACGGCGTCGTCTTCTTCCAGGTGCTCGACGCGGCCAAGGCGGCCTATGAAGTGTCCGATCTCTACAACGCCATCCTCAATCTGGTGACGACGAACCTGCGCACCGTAATGGGGTCGATGGACCTCGACGAGACGCTTTCCAAGCGTGACGAGATCAACGCCCGGCTGCTGTCGGTGATCGACGACGCGACGACGCCTTGGGGGATCAAGATCACCCGCATCGAAGTCAAGGACATCCGCCCGCCGATGGATATCGTCGAGGCGATGGCGCGTCAGATGAAGGCCGAGCGCGAAAAGCGCGCGTCGATCCTCGAGGCCGAAGGCGCGCGCGCATCGCAAATCCTTCACGCCGAGGGGCAGAAGCAAGGCCAGATCCTTCAAGCCGAAGGACGCCGCGAAGCAGCCTTCAAGGACGCCGAGGCGCGCGAGCGCGAAGCCGAGGCCGAAGCCAAGGCCACCAAGCTTGTGTCCGAGGCCATTGCCGGCGGCAACGCCCAGGCGATCAACTATTTCATCGCCCAGGATTATGTGAAGACGATCGGCGAATTCGCCCGCTCCCCCAATGCCAAAACGATATTGTTCCCGGTTGAAGCGACACAACTTATGGGCACGCTCGGAGGCATTGGCGAACTTGCCAAGGAAGCGTTCGGCGGCGAAATCGGCCGCAGCGCGGTCGTTCCCGGAAGGCCGCCACGCAGCCATCCGCGCGACGGCGAGTAGCGGCGATGTCGATCCTCGGCATCGAACTCAGCGCCGAAGCGCTTTGGGTTGTCCTGGGCGTCGCCCTGCTGACCGCCGAGATGATCGCGCCGGGGGCCTATCTGATGTTCTTGGGCGGCGCGGCGATCTTCACCGGACTGCTCGGCTTTGCCTTGCCCTTGCCGCTCGTCGCTCAATTGCTGATCTTCGCGATCGCTTCGGTCGCCTCGGTGTATATCGCCAAGCGCTGGTTCGACGTTTATCCGATCCTGTCGAGCGCGCCGCTCTTGAACGAACGCATCGCGCAGATGATCGGCCAGACGGTCGAAGTCGTCGAACCGATCGAAGACGGCGCGGGCCGAGTCAAGGTGGGCGACGGCGTGTGGCCGGCGAGCGGACCCGACACACCTATAGGCGCGCGAATGAAAATCACCGGCGCGGAAGGCAACCGGCTCCATGTCGAGCCGGTCGAAACCTTGCCCAAGTCCTAGATTTCGGCCGGCGCGGATCTGTCAGGGCGGTTTCGCCCGGCGGCGGACGTCAGACTGCGGTCGGCGCCGCCTCCATCACACCGGCATCGACATGCTCTTCGAACTGGACGAAATTGTCGATGAACAGACCGACGAGCTTCGCCGCAGTCTCGTCATAGGCTTGCGCATCGTCCCAGGTGCCGCGCGGATCGAGAATCGCATCGTCGACGCCGGGCGCCGAGATCGGCACTTCGAAGCCGAAATTCTCGTCGGTTCGGAATTCGACGCTGTTGAGGCTGCCGTCGAGCGCCGCATTGAGCAGCGCGCGCGTATCCTTGATCGGCATGCGGTTGCCTTTGCCATATTTGCCGCCGGTCCAGCCGGTGTTGACGAGC
>CAYQVL010000170.1:0-4813 GCA_964420825.1 uncultured Sphingomonadaceae bacterium | reverse complement strand
CTGCCCGCGACGGTCGAAAACGGCATCCGGCTGTTCACCGTCCATGTCCGCCGTGGCGATCCCGCGGTCCAGGATCCCAAGCTCAACTCGCTCTCCAAGCTCAATTGCATCACCGCCTGTATTCAGGCGACGCAGGCGGGCGCCGACGAAGCGCTGATGCTCGATCCGCATGGCTTCGTCGCGACCTGCAACTCGACGCATTTCTTTGTGGTCCGCGGCGGCGAGGTATGGACGAGCAGCGGTGACTATTGCCTCAGTGGCATCACCCGCGCGACCGTCATTGAGATCTGTCGCGAGGCGGGCATCCCGGCCTTCGAGAAAAACTTCTCGCTGACCGACGTTTATGGCGCCGACGAGGCGTTCGTCACCGGCACCTTCGCTGGCATCGTCCCGGTGACCGAGGTCGACGGCCGGGTGTTCACCGAAGGCCGCGGGCCGATGGTGGAGCGCTTGCAGTCGCTCTATCAGGCGCGGTTGGCGACCGACGTGGCGCGACGAGGGCGGCCGTGACCGTCCGCATCGCCATGTGGTCCGGCCCTCGAAGCATCTCGACCGCGATGATGCGCAGCTTCGGCAGCCGCGCCGACTGCGCGGTCACCGACGAACCCTTTTACGGCGCTTTCCTTAAAGCTACCGGCGAAGCCCAGCCGCTTGCCGACGAGACGATGGCGAGCATGGATTGCGACTGGGCCTCGGTCGCCGAAACGATGCGCGGGCGTCCGCCGGGCGGCGAGCCGATCTGGTATCAGAAACACATGCCGCACCATATGGTCGGCGACATCTCGATCGCCGATTTCGCCGATCATCGCCACGCCTTCCTGATTCGCGATCCGGCGTGCGTCATCGCCAGCTATGCGGCGAAGAACGACCTGCGCAGCGCCGAGCACCTCGGCTATGAAAAGCTCTGCGAATATTTCGAGATCGAAGCCGACCGCATCGGCAAGGCCCCGCCCGTCATCGACAGCACCGACGTCCTGCGCGATCCCGAGCGCGTGCTCGGCAAACTCTGCGCCGCGCTCGATATCCCGTGGGACGAGGCGATGCTCAGATGGGAGCCGGGGCAGCGCGAAGAAGACGGCTATTGGGGCCGCCACTGGTACAGCCGTGTCGAGCAAAGCACCGGTTTCGAAGCGTCGCCCGAGGGCGAGGCCGAAGTTCCCAAGAGCGGGGTGGTGTATGAACAATGTTTGCCGCTTTACGAGAAGCTGGCGAAATGGCGGCTACGGTGATCTGCATTGGCAGCAATCACAAATAGCTTCCAAAGTAGGAATGTTCCTGTTATGTTCAGCGTTCACAGTGCCACGTGACGCGCTGTGTGGTCCTGTGGATCGACGATGCGACCGGCTCTTTGAACGCGTGGAAATCGTGCTTGGTATTTTGGGCTTCACGAACAGGCGTCGCTGACGCGATCGGCGTAGCTTTTCGGCGCTCCCCTTGGCCGCGAACCCGTTATCGAATCCATCAAATCGAGGAGACGCGTTTTCGCTGCTTAAGGGTGTGTGACTTGTGTGACCTTCCGGCGATAAAAGTCCGTTGTGCTGCTTTGTCGCGGACAGATTATCGCGCGCACGCTGCCTTCGCCTGCCAGCTTGCCGTCCCCGGTATCACCACCCGCAAGTCCGCGAACCCGCCGCGCTCGAGCGCGTCGATCCAGCCGGCGATAAACGGTCCGATCAGGTGGAAATTGGGTTTGTGGTGGACGCCGTCGATGATCGCGAGCGCCGTGAGTGAGCACGTCGCGGCATAGAGCGCGCGCGACTGGTCGGGCGTCACATAAGTGTCTTCGGCGCCGTGGAGGAAGAGCAGTGGTTCGTCGACTTGGGCCAGCGTTTCGCGGCTGTTCCAGTCGTCGGGGATGAACGGATCGGCATAGAAGGGCGCGACCTCCCCGACATCGGTAAAGGCGCCGAGCGTGATGACGCCGTCGAGCGGCTCGCGCGCGGCCAGCTGGATCGCCACCGCGCCGCCGAGCGAATGGCCGAAGACATAGACCCGGCCGTTCGGGCCTGCGCGCTCGCGCGCGAACCGGTAAAAGGCCCGTGCGTCCTCGATGAGTCCCGCTTCGGTCGGTGATCCGGGGTTTTCGTTGTAGCCGCGATAGGAGGCGACGAGCACGCCGAGGCCGCTATCGTGGAGATGCTCGACATAGCGCGCCATGCGTGCGCGGTTGTCGCGCCGGCCGTGGAGCACCATGACTATGTCGCGCTGCGGCGCGATCGCGGGCCAGTAATAGCCGGGCAGCCGCAAGCCGTCCGATGTCGTCGCGAAGATCGTCCCGGGCGGCGTCACTTCCCATTGCGGAGGTGTGACGGGCCCGCTGCCCGGCAGATAGAGCTGCTGGCGCGCATAATGGGCGCAGCCATGGAGCACCAAGACGAGCAGCAGCGCGAGCAGAGCCAGCCAGAGGTAGCGCCATCGGAAACGGGAAAGCATGGCCATCGTTGCTTTCTAGGACGCGCGGCCTGAACCACGCATGTCGCCGGGGCGGCGGCGACCTTCGATCATCGGCGCGACAGGCTCGACGGGTGCGGGCGGCGGCGCCGCCGCCTGTCCGGGTTGCAACGGCGCGCCGCTCTCGATCCAGTGGCCGTCGGGCAGGCGGTAGAGCTGGTCGAAAAAATCGATCGGAATGCCGAAGGGGCGGCCGCTATCCGAGTTGGACAGCACAACGACGCCGCTGCGCAGCGACGGATCGAACATGATCATCGCGCGATAACCGCGCACCGCGCCGCGGTGCGAAATGACGCGGTGCCCGGCATAGTCGTAAACGCGCCAGCCGAGCCCGTACCAGCTGTCGGTCAGCCGCCCGAGATAGCGCCGGTTGCGCTGGTTCTCGCGCGGCGTGCGCACGACGCGCGCCTGCGTCTGCGCGACAACGGCGCGCGGGACGACGCGCGGCGCGTCGCCCATCTGCGCATCCATCCACAAGGTCAGGTCGAGGATCGATCCGTTCATGCCGCCGGCGGCGGGAATGCGGTAATAGGGTTCGACGACCTCTATCTCTTCGCCCTGGCGGTTATGGCTGCGCGCCCAGCTGGCGCTTTCCTGCAACCCACGGCGCGACAGGCTTGCCGAAGCCATACCGAGCGGGCGGAACAGCCGCGCCTGCGTCGCCGCTTCGTAGCTCACGCCGGTGACGCGCTCGACGATTTCGCTCGCCGCATCGAAGGCGACGTTCTGATAGTTGTGGCAGCTTCCCGGCGGGCAGGCGGCGGGCAGTGCGCCCATGATCGAACGCAGCGCGTGCGGGTCCTCGTCGTCTTCGAGCCGATTGTCATAGCTGTTGCGCGCGATGCCGAGGCGGTGCGCGAGAAGATTGCGGACGGTGGCGCGCGTCTCTCCGCCGCCGGGCAGGTGAAGCGAAGGCGCGTAGCGCGAGACCGGCGCATCGAGATCGATCCGCCCCTCTTGCGCGAGCAGCGTGACCATCGTCGCGGCGACGCCCTTCGACAGCGAGGCCCAGCGGAAGACGGTGTCGAGCGTGACCGGCTCGCCCGAACCCTTGATCGTCTCACCATAGCCGCGCGCAAAGGTGATCTCGCCATTCTCGACGATGCCGACGGCCAGCCCGGCCATCGCCGGATCGTCCATCAACGCGGTCAGCCGGGCATCGAGCGCGTTATAGTCGATCAGCCCCGAACGCGCGTCGAGATGCTCGATGCCGCCGCCGGGTTCGCGCGCATCGGCGGGCGGATCGAGCAACACGCTGAGTCCGCCGGCGACGCGTTCCGATTGCAGCGGCCCGCCAAGGAACTGCGCCATGATCACTACGGAGAGCGCGACGGCGAGAAGGGTGAGCGGCAGGGCGAGGCGTTCGATCATGCGGCCAGCGCCTTGGCGACGCGCGCCTTCAGATCGGGCAGGAGTTGCTCGCTGAAGCAGGGATTCTTCTTGAGCCGGATATTGTTGCGCGGGCTCGGATGGGGAAGGGGAATGATGTTCGCGCTCTGGTCGCTCCAGCAGCGTACAGTTTCGGTCAGATTCTTGTGCGGCGATGCGATATGCCAGCGCTGCGCGTATTGGCCGATGGCCAGCGCCAGCGCGATATCTGGGATCGCGGCGAGCAGCCTGGCGCGCCAGGTCGCCGCGCAGATCGCCGGTGGCGGCAGGTCGCCCGATTTGCCCTTGCCGGGATAGCAGAACGCCATCGCCAGGATGGCGATCCGCCCGGCATTGTGGAATGTCGCGCGTGCGATCCCCATCCAGTCGAGCAGCCGCTCGCTGCGGGCTTCGTCGAACGGTACGCCGCTCGCCTGCGCATTGCGCCCCGGCGCCTGACCGGCGATCAGCACGCGTGCGGCGGATCCGACCTGCACAACGGGTCGAATCGGCTCGGAAATGTCTCCCGCGCACAATCGGCACGCGGCGACCGAAGAGATGAGAGAGGAAAACGCCATGACAATCTGCGTTGGCCTCTAAGAGATAGATCGGCGCGATGCCACAGAAAGTCGGCGGACTGGCATTGACCGCCCTAGAGACCGCCGTTATATGCCGCTCCGTCCCAAGAGCCGGTGGTGGGGGTTAACCCCGAAGGCTGCTCGTGATAGGGACATGAGCTTGAACATTGCCATTGCGTGTAATGGGCCTGGGAAGCCATTCCGGCTGCCGGGGCCTTTGTGTGTTTCCGATTGCCGCCCGATTGCGGCTGATTTGCAACCGGGAAAACGCTTTCGCGCGCTGGTAAAGTAACTTTAACAAGGTGAAGGGCTTTCATGCCGACGATCAATCAACTGGTCCGTAAGGGCCGCACGCCGCAAAAGGCGAAATCGAAAGTGCCGGCGATGGAGGCAAACCCGCAGAAGCGGGGGGTTTG
>CAYQVL010000169.1:0-4833 GCA_964420825.1 uncultured Sphingomonadaceae bacterium | reverse complement strand
GGCCAGATCAGCCCATGAGAGGCCGTGACGGACGCGGGTGACGGGGACATGGAGAAGACCAGACAGCCACGACGGGCGACCGGCAAGATCCCGGCAACGGGTGTCGCGCGAAGACAGGCGGCGGCGTGCAGACGGGCGAAGACGTATCGTCCCCTTTAGGAGAGGGACACACAGGACAAGTGACGCTGACCGCCGACAGGTTGCGCTGTTGTGACGGACCGGCTCGTAGTGCTTGAATTCGAACGGTGTCCGCGACTCGGCCTCAAGCGCGGGCCCGCTCCCTCCTCCCGGGACGGATCAACGCGAATGACCGACACACGAAAAGAGGGGTTGAGCTAGCACGGCATTTTGATCGGCGCTTGCCGCCGAAGAAACGCGGAAGGACAGCTCGCCAGTCGAAGATTGCCAGCATCAATGGTTTGATCACATCGTCGTCTTCGAGGTAAGTCAAATCAGCGTTGCTGGCGGCGTGCTGCACTGGGACGGCCACAAGAACAAATGATACGGCGCGTGAGGGGGATGATTGATGAAGATAAAAGAGGTCCGGATCGAAAATTTTCGGCTGCTACGTGACGTCACCGTCGGCTTGGAAGATGGATCTACGCTGATCGTCGGACGAAACAACAGTGGCAAGACCTCGATAGCGGAACTTTTCCGAAGAGTCCTTGGCGAGAAAGCACCGTCATTCAGGTTGGCAGACTTTTCTCTGGGCTGCCATGAACGATTCTGGACGACGTTCGAAGCGTTCCAGGCGGGAGTATCTGGGGCAGACCTCATCTCACTTCTCCCATCCATCAGGGTCACGATCGACATCAGGTATGATGTTGACGCTCCTGATCTTGGCCCGCTGAGCGATTGCATCGTAGATCTCGATCCGAATTGTAGCGACGCAAGGCTGGTCCTCATCTACGGCCCTCGGCCCACCGCGCCGGAAACGCTGTTTGCTGACATTGCTGTTGGTGAAGATGCAGCGGTCAATCGTCTGGCCGTGTTTCGGGCATTGAGCAGCCGCGTGTCAGATGCCTATGCACCATCTCTAGAAGCGGTCGATCCTAATGACTCGACCAACCGCAAGTCGCTAGAGCTGAAAACGCTAACGACGCTGATCAGAGGCGGCTTCATCAATGCGCAGCGAGGTCTCGACGACGACACCCATCGCGAAAGAGACGTTCTCGGCAAGGTCGTGGAGGTGCTCTTTCAGTCGGCTCTCACCGATCCCGTCGATCCTGAAAAGCGGACGACAGCCGAGCAGCTCAAGGCGGCGGTGGAACAAATCCAGGGAGAGCTGCACAGTGGGTTCAACGCGAAGCTCACTTCGCTCCTGCCGACGTTCGACCTGTTCGGTTATCCCGGGCTGTCCGATCCTGGCTTGGTTACCGAGACAAATTTTGACGTCGACAAGCTGCTTAAGGATCACACCAAGGTTCGGTATGCCGGCGTCAATGGCACAACTCTGCCTGAAACATACAATGGGCTTGGAGTGCGCAATCTGGTTTACATGCTGCTCCAATTATTGCGGTTCTTCCGCGAATATCAGGCCACGTCGACAGCCGCCGGTGTGCATTTGATCTTTATCGAGGAACCGGAAGCGCACCTGCATCCTCAGATGCAGGAGGTCTTCATCCGACAACTCGACCAGATCACCAGCGCCTTCGTCGCGCAGCTCAACGAAAACAGGCCGTGGCCGGTACAGTTCGTCATATCCACGCACTCTCCGCATATGGCGAACGAAGCGCGCTTCGAGGCGATGCGCTACTTCCTGTCGGTGCCGGACGGCGAAGGTATGCGCCGATCGGTCGTGAAAGATCTACGTAAGGGCATGGGTGATGCACCGGAGCCTGACCGCGAGTTCCTGCATCAATATTTGACTCTGACGCGGTGCGATCTGTTTTTCGCCGACAAGGCTGTCCTGATCGAGGGTACGGCGGAGCGCATACTGCTACCGGCAATGATACGAAAGACTGATAGCGCGGTCGCTGGTCAACCTCAGCTCGGAAGCCAGTACCTCACGGTCATGGAAGTTGGCGGCGCCTACGCACACCGGTTCTTCGATCTCCTTTCATTTCTCGAATTGCGCACCCTCATCATCACGGACATCGACACGGTGAAACCAAACCATGTTGGAAAGCGCGTCGCAGTGCCTGTGGCGGAGGGCTTGTTCACCAGCAACGGGTGCTTGAAAGCCCTATTCGGTAACGACATTTCGCCGCAGGCCCTGCTTGAAAAGACTTCGGATGAGAAGACAACCGGCATTAGACGCGTCGCCTTTCAGACACCGGAATTACAAGGCGGACCGTGTGGAAGGAGTTTTGAAGACGCCTTTATACTGGCCAATCCTGTACGCTTTCCCCTTGGCGACGGCGACCATGCCATTACGGCTTATGCGCTGGCCGGCGATCAGAAGAAGTCGACCTTTGCCTTGGAGCACGCGATCGAGCATACCGAGTGGAATGTTCCGCGGTACATTGCCGAGGGGTTGCGCTGGCTCGCGGAAGGGAATCCGGTCCTCGCGATGCCGGCTCAGACGTTTGCAGTAGAGGTCATTGCAGACGCCGCAGGCGTGACGATCAATGTATCCGAAAGTGCCGACGATGGCTGAGGAAGAGGAAAATCCTGCAGACGCCGCTGGTCGGGTGGCACTCGAGCGCATGTTTGCGTGCCTCGACGGAGGCCGTAGCTTTCGTCTTGAGGCTGGTGCTGGCGCCGGAAAAACCTACTCGCTCGACAAGGCTCTTCGCCGTCTCATCGACCGTCGGGGTGTTGAACTTCTTCGCCGTGGACAGCAAGTCGGCTGCATCACCTACACAAACGTCGCCAAGGACGAGATCATCTCCCGCATTCAGGCCCATCCGGCCGTACGACCGGAGACGATCCACGGCTTTTGCTGGTCCATCTTGCAGGATTTCCAATCGACGCTGCGTGTGCTCGTACCAGCCCTTGAAGGTTGGCCGGAACGTCTGGAACCTGTTGGCGGCATTGGAATGCGCAATGTCCATTACGAGCTAGGATATCCAAGCGTGCGGGATCATCAGGTGACGCTTCGACATGATGACGTACTGACACTGATGATCCAGACCCTTGCCTATCCGAAGTTCCGTTCGGTTATGACCGCGCGTTATCCAATCTTGCTCATCGACGAGTACCAGGACACTGATGCCGGCTTCATGGATGCGATCAAGACATGGTTCCTTGACACAGGTCGGGGGCCGCAGTTGGGCCTGTTCGGCGATCACTGGCAGAAGATTTATGGCGAGGGCTGCGGCCTCGTCGAGCATGCAGGGCTGGAAGTGATCGATAAGAATGCGAACTTCAGATCAACCGCCCCCGGTGTTTGTCAAAGGTGTTGTCCACCGATTTCATGCGGCGTCTCTGATTTCAGGGGCGCTGGTTTCGCGTTCGGGGTTCAGCCAGACGGGTCCGGCGGGTTGCCAGTTGCGGGTCATGCCTGACCAGCGTTGCGGATTTTGCGCGCGGGCATCTGCATAGAGGATGGCGCGGTTTGTCAGTGTCGCATGGTCATGCCCGGCGTGGCGCACATTTGGCGTGACGAAGCGGATGGCGCTGTGCAGGTGGTCGCCATTATACCAGACCGCGAAGGATTTCACCCACGCCTGCGCATCAGCTCTCGTGGCAAAGCCCTGCGTCGGCCAGTCTGGGCGGTATTTGCAGGTTCGGAACAGCGCCTCGGAGAACGGATTGTCGTTGCTGACGCGCGGGCGGCTGTAGGACGCGGTGATGCCCAGCTTTTCCATCGTCACCTTCATCGTGGCACCCTTCATCGGGCTGCCGTTGTCAGCGTGCAGGACCAGCGGACGCAGGGTGCAGCCCTCGGCCAGAACGGCCTGCCGGATCAGGACGGCCGCCAGGTCTGCACTTTCGCGCTCATGAACTTCCCAGCCGACGATCTTCCGGCTGAAGATGTCCACGATGAGATAGAGGTAGAAGAACATCCCCGCGACCGGCCCCGGCATCCAGGTAATGTCCCAGGTCCAGACCTCGCAGGGCGCGCTCGCCTTGTAGCTGGCAGGCGGCTTGCGCCGGACCGGCGGTCTGGTCCGGCCCCGGTGATGCTGCTGCCCATCGCTGCGCAGGATGCGGTAGAAGCTGGACTCCGAGGCCAGATACCGGCCCTGATCGGCCAGCGTCGGCACGATCTGGCTGGGCGGGAGGCTGGCGAATTCCGTTGAATTACAGACGTCCAGCACGGCGGCGCGTTCCGCCGGGCTCAGCTTGTTGGCCGGTTCCGGGCGCGGCACGAGGGGGCGCTGATCGGGGCGCACCTCTCCGCCCTTGGTCCAACGCCGCAGGGTGCGGTCGCTGATGTTCAGTTCGGCACAGGCGTTGGCACGCCGTGCACCAGCGGTGACGGCCGCGTCGATCAGGGCAACTGCGGTTTGGCGATCCGGGGTGCTGATCATGCGTCCTCGTCGCCCCCCCAGATCGCCGATGCCTTTTTTCGCAGAACAAGCAGAGCTGCGGTTTCAGCCAGAGCCTTCTCCTTGCGCGCCAGGTCCCGCTCCAGATCCTTGACCCGTTTCCTGTCGTCCTTCGTGGCCTGACCCAGGCGCGCGGTGCTCGCGCGGTCCCAGTCGTTCGCCTGTTCGCACGCCGCCCGCCAGGCCGCGATCTGCGCCGGATAGAGCCCGCGCTTGCGGCAGTATTCCCCCAGATCGGCCTCATTCAGCGCCGCTGTTTCCAGCACCGCCGCGAACTTGTCGCGCGACGACCAACCCTCGGGGCCAGCGTCCGCGTCGGGCAGAAGCTGCCCCTTGCCCCGCGCCTCGGCCCGCCACTTGTGCAGCGTCGCCTCGGAAATCCCTTCCTCGCGCGACA
>CAYQVL010000168.1:0-4862 GCA_964420825.1 uncultured Sphingomonadaceae bacterium | reverse complement strand
TCCCTGCTCATATGCGTCATTGGCTCGGGAGGCTGCGGACCTCAGATGAAAACTTGTTTCTTGCGTTGCTCATTGCAGCTCCTTCTCACAGATAGGAGCCTCCGGAAAACCCGGGACGCTTCAACCTCTTTTGCGCACCGACAGGGGCCCCGTTTGGACGCCGATTGACATTCGACGAGCTTAAGGGCCGGACAATCATTCCGCCGCCCGAACCGCTCGCATTGTAAGAGGTCGTATTGCCGGTCCTTCGGTGACGGCGCTCGACTTTCCCGCCGTTCGGCAATGGATCCCGGCTCTCGCAGCTTCTCCCCTCCACATGGCCGGGGTGGGAGCCGCGGAGATCGGGGGTATCGATGGTTGCGTCCGCAACGCCGGGTTGTTGCGGGCGCAACATCGACATGGTGACGATACGCGAGCCGATGGTGCCTGCCCCGGCATCAGGCGAAGCGCCACTTGAGGCGCTGCAACGGCATCCGCCGGCAGCACTTCCGTCTGTTCATCAAGGAGTGCGGATGGCGCTTCAACTACCGGCCCATCGGGCGTATGCAGGATACCCCGACGCGATGGTGGTTCAAGGAGCAACACTATCTATGTCAGCCCCTTTCTTTTTCAGATGGATTGATGGGACCCGATGCGATTGTATTCTGCAGTATGGTGCCAGATCGGGCGGGGACCTTATAATCGGCATTTCGAACTCAAAAACCGATTGACGGAACAGCCATGTTAATCGCGCTGCTGCTCGTGCTCGGCACGGCAATCGTGGTTTATGCCGCAGCGCTGACGCGCGCCGCCTTAACCCAGCATGCGGTGCCCAAGATCGAAGCTCTCGTGCTTGGCGCGGTGGTCAGCTTTTTTGACGCGCTCGGCATCGGATCTTTCGCATCGACCACCGTCTGGCTCAGGTTTCGTCAGCTCGTGCCGGACAGGCTGATTCCACCGACGATGCTTGTGGGTCTCACGCCGCCTGCCATGGTTCAAAGCGTCATTTACCTGATCCTGCTTGGCGTGATGGTCGATCCGGTACTGCTTGTCGGTTCGGCGATCGCGACCTTGTTTGGCGGACTCGTTGGAGCGCCACTGGTCGCAAGGGCCAGGGTCTGGATCGTCCAGCTTGTCGTCGCCATTGCGCTGCTCCTCGCCGCGACCGCCTTTGCAATGACGAACCTTCACCTGTTTCCGGGCGGCGGGACAGCAACCGGCTTGCCGGCCGCTCTGACCATTGTGGCCATCGCCGCCAGCTTTTTGTTCGGCTTGCTGGCAAATTTCGGGGTCGGCAATTATGCCCCCATGCTCGTGATGCTAAGCCTGATGGGAATGGACCCGAGATTGGCCTTCCCGATCATGGCCGCCGGCGGCTCGCTGATGGGTGCGGGCGCCAGCGTTCGCCACATCCGGATTGCACAGGTCGATCTCAAGATAGTCCTCGGCCTGGCGCTTGGAGGAATCCCGGCGGTGTTGATCGCCGCTCTGCTGATCAAGGCGATGCCACTGGAATTATTGCGGTGGCTGGTTATAGTGGTCGTGCTGTATGCGGCGGCGAGTTTGCTTCGAGCCGCCTTGGTTGGGTGCCGCATCCATATAGCCGAATCGGCAACGGCGGCGGATAGGACGTCATGAAACATCGGACCGCTCTAAGCCGCGACTTCGAAAAATACGATCAGGTGCGCAAGACGCACAGCTATCGGCTGGCCGAACATGAAAACGACGAGTTCGACGAAGAATATCAGATCGCCACACTCGATTTCGAGCCGTTCCTTCGGGGAGATGCGCATGACAAGAGTCATTTCGCCGAGTTATTCACAGCGGCGCTGGAGGAAATCGGTTTTGCCGTCCTGACAGGACACGGCGTCGATCCCGCGCTGTATGACGATTTGCACGACAGTGTGGTCGACCTGTTCACCTCAACGCCGATCGAACAGAAGATGCGGTTCCGGGCCGCGCGTCACGGCTCGATCAGCCAAGGCTATTTCCCGCTCGAGGAGACGAGCGACATCCATCCCGACCTCGTCGAAGGTTGGGTATGGTGCAGACGCGCCTTCGATATCGCCCAGCACCGCGAACAACCATTTTGTGCCGAGCATTATTGGCCTTTTGCGGACCATGAGAAGCAGTTTCGCCGCCTGGTAATGGCGCATGAGCCGCTATTCAGGCCGATTACCCAAGCAATCTTCCAGGGGCTCGGCTGCGATCCTCATATCTATGACCGTAAGCTCGATGGGACCAATTTTGGGCTGCGCCTAAATTATTATCCGCCGATGACGGAGGAGCAGGACCGCTCCGGAGCCGGTCGGCTGCTAGGCCATGAGGATGTTGACCTCTTCACGATCCTGCCTGCTTCGCGCAGCGATGGACTACAGGTCTGGAATCATCGCAGCGGAAAATGGGTGAGGCTGTGCGCGCCGCAAGGATCGATCATTATCAACACCGGCGACTATATGCAGCGGATTACCAACGATCGCCTGCCCTCGACCACCCACCGGGTCGGCAAGCCTACGGACGGATCGCATCTGACAAGCGCCAGGACGTCCTTTCCAATAGCGGTGTATCTATGGGAAGACGAGGTGCTCGAGGTGCTGTCGGGGTTAGGCAAACCCAAATATCCACCGATCAAGGCGATTACCTTTCACACGCGCAGTACGAGCAAATTCTACGGCGACGACTATGCTGTCGAAACCGTTTCAACGTGACGCCCGGGCCGAAATCCGAGGCCGTCTTGACGTTTCTCAAAGGCCAGATGTTCGGTCGATTGAGCAACCTGTTGTCTGGAAATTCTGCAGAGAGTTGGTCATGCATCCTGGCATTCCCATTTGATGTAGGCCTTGGTGTCGGAGGCCCATTTTTCGTCGACAATGTCTAATCCGAGGAGCCGATCGATGAGCCGGCGGGCGCATCCTTTCTCTTTTGCACGCTCCCTGAAGAGCTCCATGCCTCGGCGCTACGCGTGCTCGGGCGCGCCGGGAAACCAGGCAGAGCGGTGAGGCTGGTCGAACACACGCGGCCTCAGCGCCTGCGGCGCGGAAGCATAGCGAAGCTGTGGGAGCCCTGGGTAAGGTGGGCATCCGGGGCAAGCTTCGATCACCACCGGGAGCAGCACGCCACCCACGAGGTCCACCGACCCTTAGTCACAAAGGCGCGCTCATGACGAGCCTGTCCGAAGCCGGACTGGAAATCCTCGCCAATCCGGAGGCCCTCTCGCACCGGATCGCGTACTGGATGCTCGAATTGGCGACTACGACGGACGGGGCTTTTTCCGTTGCCCTTTCCGGTGGTTCGACCCCGCAACGGCTTTATCAACTCCTGGCCGGACCACCCTATCGCGATAGTTTTCCCTGGCTTCGAACGCACTGGTTCTGGGGCGACGAGCGCTTCGTGCCGCACGATGACGCATTGAGCAACTACCGCATGGTGCAAAAGGCGCTGCTATCGCGCGCGCCGATCCCTGCCAGCAACATCCATCCCATTCCCACCGAGGGCGTCACCCCTGAGGCAGCAGCGTCCGCCTATGAGCACGAGCTTAAAACCTTCTATGGTGCTGGACGCCTCGACCCGGCTCGACCGCTCTTCGATGTGACTCTTCTCGGGCTGGGGTCTGATGGCCATACGGCTTCGTTGTTCCCGGGGACAACGGTGCTCGCCGAGCGCGACCGGTGGGTCGCCGCCGTCGGCGCCGAGACCGAAATGCGGATCACGCTGACCTATCCGGCGCTGGAGAGCAGCAGCCACGTGGCCTTCCTGGTCGCGGGAGAAGATAAGCGAACGATGCTGGGCCGGATTCGGTCCGGCGACGACAGTGTGCCGGCGGCGCGTCTCCACCCGATTGGCGCCCTGCGGGTGTTTGCCGATGCAGCGGCAGGGGAGGTCGCCAGGTGATGATGCTGTCGCCCCAGCAAGACAGGTGGAAGCGCAATGCGGCGGTTCGGGCGGTTGCCGAGGTCGGGAACGGCATGGTGCTCGGGCTGGGTAGCGGATCGACCGCCGCATTCGCGATCGAGGCCCTCGCAGAGCGTATCGCAGAGGGTTTGCACGTTGTCGGGATCCCGAGTTCGGAAGCCACGGCGACGCTGGCCCAGCGCCATGGCATCCCGCTGGCGACTTTCGCCGAGCATCGTCGCATCGATATTACGATCGACGGCGCCGATCAGGTCGAATGCGCGACACTAAACCTTATTAAGGGACTTGGCGGTGCGCTGCTGCGCGAAAAGATTCTGGCAAGCGCCAGCGACCGCATGATCGTCGTTGTCGACGAGACCAAGCTGGTGAACCGACTTGGCGGGCAGACGCCGCTGCCCGTGGAGATCGTCCCGTTCGGCTGGCAGGTCGTGTGCGAAAGGCTGTCCGCGATCGGTTGTGCACCGCGGCTTCGCCTCGCGGGGGAACGGCCGTTCACAACGGATGGCGGCAATTACATCGCTGACTGCACCTTTGCCCATATTCCGGATTCGGCGGCGCTCGCAACCAAGCTGTCGTCGATGGTCGGCGTCATAGAAAGCGGCCTGTTCATCGCCATGGCGTCCATGATAGTGGTCGGTCGGCCGACTGGCGTTGAAGTGATCGAGAATCAGAGACCACTCACGGCTGTATGCCGCTGAAGGAGATTGATCGTCGTGGTTGGCTTCAATTTCGATTTCAGCGATCCAGCGTCAAGTCTGCTCCATGTCTGGGAACATACCATTGGCAGCGGCCACGCGACGTTGGGGTTACGGGCGGACTGGCAGGCGCAAATGCGGCGCTCCCATGAAGAGCTCGGGTTTCGTCATGTGCGCTTCCACGGATTGCTGTGCGACGACATGGGCACGCTGATCGAACAAGGCGACGACCTGTTCCATTCGTTCTTCAATGCTGACCAGATATTCGATTTTCTG
>CAYQVL010000167.1:0-4870 GCA_964420825.1 uncultured Sphingomonadaceae bacterium | reverse complement strand
CAGCGGGTCTATCGGCGGCGGGTCGGGCGGCGGCGCGCCCGGCGGCGCCACGCCGAGATATTGCCGCACGAGCACGTCGATCCCCGGCTCGGCTCCGGGATTGGCGAGATATTGCTGCGCGCGGACATAGCCGTATCGCCGCTCCATTACCGCGCGCCGGTCGGCCGCCGTGCTCAGGATCGTCGGCCGGATAAACACCATCAAATTGGTCTTGGTCCGCGAGCGGCGGCGCGAACGGAAGAGTTCACCGAGGATCGGGATATCGCCGAGCAGCGGGATCCGCTGGATCGTCCGGCGCTCGTTGTCGTCGAGCAAACCGCCCAATGCGATGATCTCGCCGTCGTTGACCGTCACCGTCGTCCGGATCTCGCGCTTGTTGAGGATCAGCTCGTTGAAATCGTCCGACACCGGGCCGGCGATCGAGCTGACCTCCTGCTGGATATCGAGCCGGATCGCGCCGCCCGCGTTGATCTGCGGCCGGACGATCAGCTCGATCCCGACATTCTGCCGCTGGATCGTGCGGAAGGCATTGTCGAAATTGTTCGACAGCGCCTCGCCCGTCGACACCGGAATTTCCTGACCGACGAGGATGCTCGCTTCCTGGTTGTCGAGCGTCGTAATCGACGGCGTCGAGAGGATATTGGAATCGGTGTCCGATTGAACCGCGTTGAGGATCGCGCCGAAGATGAAATCGGAGCCAAGCCCCGTCGCAAAGCCCAAAAAGCCGCCGCGCGCACCGAGCACGGCTCGGGCGGCATTCTCGCGCAGCAAGTCGCCGACGCCGGACTTGGTCGTCGTGGTGACGACATCGCCGTTGATCACCGTCGTCGTCTGATCGACCCTGTCGGCCGCGAGGCCGCCCGCGATATCGATAATATTGGGCGCGACGTTCGAATAGTTGGTCACGCCGAAGGGCGCGTTCTCGCCGCCGAACAGGAATTGCACGCCGAGTTCGCGCGCCGCCTGGTCCGAAATCTCGACGATAATCGCCTCGACGAGCACCTGGTCGCGGCGCGTATCGAGCTGGCGAATGAGCTCGCCGAGCGTCCGCTGCATCTCGGGCGCGGCCGAGATGATGATCGCATTGGCGCCTGCATAGCCGGTGACGATGACCTGCTGATCGGGGCGGCTGAAACCTCCCTGCGATACGGCCGGCGCGGCGGCCGCCGGCGCGCCGCCGGCGTCGTTGGGCGCGGGCGCGCCGCTCGACGTCGCGGCGCTGACCGCCGATGCCTGGCCGGTGACGCGTTCGAGGACCGGCAAGATCTGCGCCGCATCGGCGAACTCGAGGAAGATCACGCGAATTTCGGTGCCGCTCGCCGCGCGCGTATCGAGATCGCGCGCAAGCTCGGCGAGACGCGCGACGGTTGCCGGTTCGCCGCGCAGCAGCAGCGAGTTCGAACTGTCGACCGGCACTACCGCCGCGGGCGCAACCGCTCCTTCGCCGCCGGTCTGGACAAGCGCCTGGAGCGAAGCGGCGATCTCGCGCGCGCCGGCGTTGCGGAGCGCAACGACCCGGCTCGCCGAACCGTCGATGTCGATGCGGTTGACGAGTTGGCGGATGCGCCGGACATTGTCGGCGAAATCCGCGATCACCACCGAATTGCCCGCGCTGTTGGCGGTCAGCGAGCCCTCGGGGCTGACCAATGGCCGCAAGGTCTCGATCGCCGAAGCGGCGGGAATGTTGCGCAGCCGGAAAATCTCGGTGACGAAGCTGTTGTTCGAGGCGGCATTGCCGCCGATCCGGCCCGGTTGCGAGGCGGCTCCGGCGATCGGCTGGATGCGGAGCGCCCCGCCCGCCGCCGGCACCGCGATCAGCCCGTTGGCGCGCAGCGTCGAGAGGAACACCTCGAAATATTCCGAGCGCGAGAGCGGCCGGTCGGTGACCACGGTCACCGTGCCGCCGACGGCTTGATCGACCACGAAGGTCCGGCCGGTGACGCGCGAGGCGTCCTGAATGAAGGCGCGGACATCGGCGTTGCGCAGGTTGAGAACGTGCTGCGCAAAGAGCGGCGATAGCGGCGCCGACAATATCGCCAGTATCGCAACAATCGATCCAATGTGCTTCATTCCCCCACCCTTGTCCGAACAGAAACAAGCTCGCCGTTCCGTTCAACCTGGACCATGGCATTGCCCGCGCCAATCCGCGAGGCAAATCCCGCGGCCTGATCCATCGTCTCGATGCGTTCGCCGCCGATCGCCACGATGACATCGCCGGGTTCGAGCCCCGCCGATCGCAACGCCGAGCCGTCGTCGGTGGGCTCGACTATGATCCCCGTCAGCCGGTCGCCCTCGCGCCGCGGCGAAATCTGCGTGCCGCGCGCCAGTTGCCGCGACGTAATCGCAGGCGGCGCTCCGCCGGCGCGCTGCGGCTGCGCGGACGGAGCCGGTCGCGCGCCCGATGACGCCGCCGCCGCTCCGCCCGCCGCGCCCGGCGCCGGCGACTGATCGAGAAATACCTGCTCGCGCACGCCGTTGCGCTGCAAGCTCACAAAGTCGAAACCGACCGCCGCGAGAATCACCCCGGGCATGATCTCGTCGCCGACGAGGAAGCTGTACTGCTCGCCATCGGGCAGCGCGATGATCGCCGAGCCGCGCCCCGACGCGCGATCCTCGCGAACGCCGAACAGCGTCAGATCGAGATCGGTCACGACGATCGGCGCATCGCCCTCGAGCCTGAAGAACGGATCGAAGCGTTCGAACAACGCGCGATCGGGCGCGGCGAGCACCGCCGCGCCGCCATCGCTCCGCCAATCGCCGAGCGGACCGATCGGCGTCGCTATCGCCCACACCAGCCGGGCGCACTCGATCGCCAGCACCGAAAGCAAAGCAATTTCGAGCGCCGAATAAACCGTCGTCCGCGGCATCCGACGCAATAAGCGCCGCGCACCGGCATTGAGCGATAAGCGCATAAAATAACCCCCGAGAGAAGCCCCGCTAAGCCCCCAATGTTACGCCGGAATGACATTTTGACGACAGCGGGTCTCGCGCCGGCATCTGCCCATTACAATCCCCCTCCGGACCGATGCGCGAATCTCCGCCAGTCTCGCTTGGCGGCACATAGCGATTAGCACGTATGACGTGCGCTCCCCTTCCTAAAACTGTCACTTGGTCATCATATCGCTGTAACAATGGAGGATTATCGGAGAGACAATGACAGCTCATTTGATCGTCATCATGCTGATGATAGTAACGCGAATTTTAATTGCTATTGTATTTTACATTGGTTTGAGTAGATCAATCGGGTAAAATAATGAAGTACTTAAAAACCCATTCAAAAGAACCGGTGATTTTAAGTTCACAAGAACGAGAGCATCTTAGGAAACAGATTAAAAATCCTAACGTATCTGGTTCTCTGTCGAGACGTTGCCTGATGATACTTCGTTGTGCCGATGGCTTTTCCAGCAGCGCGGTTGCCGCCGAGTTCGATGTCCACGTCAATACAGTCGATAAATGGCGAGCGCGCTTTTTAAAGAGTCGAATTGATGGTTTAAATGATAAAATTCATCCAAGCGGACGCCGTCGAATAGCGAACAGCAATCACAATACCGATATTGACGATCCTCATCACCCGCCGGAGGATGATATTTCTCATTGGTCAATCCGTTAAACGATTGTGCTTGTGACGAATGACAATCCTACACCATCAAATGCCGGGACTAAATAGGTAACCGGGCGGCGGACTGACGCAATTAGCCTATCAGATATTATTCGATGGTGATCGCGATTAGGAAAGAAAAATCGCTCGCGCAGCCCTGCCCCACCCTATAGATCGGTCGCGGCCGCAACGTCGCGGAGCAGGTCGCGCAGCCAGATCTGGGCCGGATGATTGCCGAGGCGGGCGTGCCAGATCATGTCGATGCTGCGCATGCCCGACGGCGCTTCGACGGGGCACCGCATCATCGCCATCCCGATGCGCTCGGCAAAAACGCGGCCGACGCGCTTGGGGCAGGCCAATATGAGGTCGGTGGTTTCGAGGATCAGCGGCGCCGGCCCGAAGGTCGGCATGGTTACCGTTATGTGACGCGTTCGTCCGTGCTCCGCCAATATATCATCGACCCATCCGCGCAGGTCGCCGCGCGGACTGACCAGTAGATGCTCTGCATTCGTATAGGCGTCTAGGGTCAGCGGCGCGCCAGCCAGCGGATGATTGGGTCGCATCACACACACCCAGTCTTCGTCGAGCAACGGCTCCGAGACGAAGCGTTCGGGAGGATCGGACCAGCTGAACAACGCGAGATCGGCTTGCTGGGTATCGAGAAATTCGCCGGTGATCACGCTCGGCGTATGGATGCGCACGATGACCCCGGGCGCTTCACCCTTGATGCGCCGGAGCAGCGGCGGAAGAAGGACGATCGTCGCATAGTCGAGCGCGGCGATGGTGAATGTCCGCTGCGACCTCGCGGGATCGAACGCCGCGCCATCGAGCGCATTTTCGATATCGCCGAGCGCCGCACTGACCGGCCCGCTAAGCTGGAGCGCCCATGGCGTCGGCCGCATCCCGCCCGGGGTGCGGATAAACAGTTCATCCCCCAAACGCTCGCGCAGCCGAGACAGGGCATTGGAGAAGGCCGGTTGTGACAGTCCGACCGATTGAGCCGCATGGGTGACATTGCGCTTTCGCATCAATGCGTCGAAAACGACGAGCAGGTTGAGATCGAGCGATCGTAAATTCATAATGTGAATATTGGTTATTCTATCATTCAATTTCAACATTCAACCGTGAGCGCGCATATCTCCCTTCAAGGGAAACGCAGTATTCCCGAAATGACCGGCGGCAGCGCAACCCTCCCTAGCCCCCCCCCCCGCGCTGCCGCCACCCATTAAGCGGATGGAGCGCATCCCATTCGCACGGCACAATCCGCTTTTT
>CAYQVL010000166.1:0-4900 GCA_964420825.1 uncultured Sphingomonadaceae bacterium | reverse complement strand
CAAAGCTCGCGGAAAAATAGGGGGATAGGTCCATGCCAAACGCACAATCAGGGCGGGCGGAAACGGCCGCGGAATTCGGCGGCCTTATGGGGCGTATGGGGGCGCCCGCCGAGGGAGCGGAGGCATTGCCGCCGTTGCGGCCGCGACCCGGCGATGTCATCATCTCGCCCTATGGCAAATGCGGAACGACCTGGCTTCAGCAGACCTTCCATACGCTGCGCACCGGCGGCGACATGGATTTCGACGATATTTCGCGCGTCGTGCCGTGGATCGAAACCGCGCCCGCGCTCGCCCTCGACATCAATGCCGAACAAAAGGCCGATCCGCGCGGGTTCAAGAGCCACCTTTCCTACGACGGCCTGCCCAACGGCGCGCGCTACGTCGTGTCGCTGCGCCATCCCAAGGATGCGTTCGTATCGATGTTCCGCTTCATGGAGGGCTGGTTCATCGAGCCCGGCACGGTGCCGATCGAGCATTTCTACCGGGGCTGGATCACACCGGGCCCGCAGGGCAGCAATTATTGGGACCATCTGCTGAGTTGGTGGCGCCAGCGCGACAATCCCGATGTCCTGCTGCTGACCTATGAACATATGATCGACGCGCCCGAAGCGCATATTCCGATGCTGGCCGATTTCTGCGGGATCGCGCTCGACGACGATCTCCTGACGCTGACGCTCGAACGCTCTTCGCTCGCCTATATGATTGAGCATAAGGACAGGTTCTCCGATCCGATGATGCGGGCGCTTTCGGAAGAGCGCTGCGGTTTCGCGCCCGGCAGCGATTCAGCGAAAGTACGCAAGGGCGGCGTCGGCGGGCACAAAACAGAACTGCCCGAATCGATCGCCGCAGCGATCGACGCGCGCTGGGCCGAGGAGGTTGCGCCTGTAACCGGCTTTGCCGACTACGAAGCGCTCGATGCGGCGATCAGGGAACGCAATTCGGGCTGATCGTCCCTCTATCCCCCGGCATGATACGCCTGGGAAAGTCGGCACTCGTCCATGGGTGCGCGACGCGCCGGATCAGGGCGCCCTCGCCGGCGCTGATCGGACGCGAGGACGAGGACGACGTTGGAAAAAAAGGGCCGGTCCCGAAGAGCCGACCCTGAAAGTTTAGGAGAGGATGCCTAAAAGGCACGCTCCTTGTGCGCCGCAGCATGATTTGCCGCAAGTGCGAAGTAATTTATCGCGAATGCAAGAACCGCATGTCTCTCCGGCAGTTGTGTGCTTGCCGGGTTCAATGGCCGGCTTGCGGCCCGCGTTTCACGCCCGACTCGGCGAGCTGCCAGTCGATCTGGTGCAGCAACCGCTTGAGGCCCTCTTCGCTCGACGCCTCGGCGCGGGCGACGAGCACATCCTGCGTGTTCGAGGCGCGGAGCAGCCACCAGCCGTCTTCGGTGTTGACGCGCGCGCCGTCGATATCGACGACATCGGCGCCGTCGACGGTCAGCCTATCGAGGACTTCGTCGATGACCGCGAATTTGCGGCTTTCATCGACCTGAAAACGCATTTCGGGCGTGTTGATCATCTCGGGCAGCGCGCCGCGCAATTCGGTGACGCTTTTGCCGAGCACGCTCGCCGCGCGGATCAGCTGGACGGCGGCGTAGAGCGCGTCGTCAAAACCGTAATAATCCTGGGCGAAGAAGATATGCCCGCTCATCTCGCCGGCAAGCGGCGCGCCGGTCTGCTTCATTTTGGATTTGATCAGCGAATGGCCGGTTTTCCACATCAGCGGCTCGCCGCCGAGCTCGGCAATGCGATCGAAGAGCGCCTGGCTGGCCTTTACATCGGCAATAATCGTCGCGCCGGGCGCGGCCCTGAGCACCGGCTCGGCGAAGATCGCCAGCAATTGATCGCCCCAGATCACCCTGCCCTGCCCGTCGATCGCGCCGATCCGGTCGCCGTCGCCGTCGAAAGCCAGTCCGAAATCGAGATTGTTGTCGGCGACGAGGCGTTTGAGGTCTGCCAGATTCGCCTCGTCGGTGGGGTCGGGATGATGATTGGGGAAAGAGCCGTCGACATCGGTAAACAGCGTGAAATGCTCGCCCGGGAGCCGCGCGACGAGCTTTTCGACGATCGGACCGGCCGCGCCGTTGCCCGTGTCCCAGCCGATCCGAAACTCGCCGCCCGCATAGCCCGCCATGAGGCGATCGACATAGAGATCGGCGATGTCGGCGCTTTCGCTCGTTCCGCTTCCGGTCTCCCAGTCGCCGGTTTCGGCCATGAGTCCGAGCCGGGCGATATCCTTCCCGAAAAACGGCCCGTTTTGAAAGACCATCTTGAAGCCATTATAATTTGCCGGGTTATGGCTGCCGGTTATCTCTATGCCGCCGTCTATCTGCTCCAGCGCGGCCTCGGCATAATAGAGCATCGGAGTCGGCCCCATGCCGATCCGCATGACATCGACGCCGCTCGCATTGAGCCCCTCGACGAGCGCCGCTTCGAGCATCGGCGAACTCTCGCGCCCGTCATAGCCGACCGCGACGCGCCGCCCGCCCGCACGGCGGATCAGCGTGGCGAAGCCGCGCCCGATCGCGCGCGCATCGTCCGCGCCCAGCGTTTCGCCGACGATGCCGCGGATATCATATTCGCGCAGCGTGGTGGGATCGAATCGGTGCGTCATAATAGTCTCAATCGGGCCTGAGGAAAAAGAGCATCGGTCGCCAAATGCTAGTGGCGATCGCGGGGCAGCCGCTCGCGTGCCTCGCTGAGCAGAATATCGCGCGCCGCATTGACCCGCCGCGCCAGATCGGCCGAGCCGCCGACATCGGGATGGACCTGCGCGATCAGCCGCCGATGCGCGGCGCGAATGGCGTCCCGATCGGCGCCTGCGCGCAAACCCAGCAGCTCATAGGCCTCGCCGACGGGCATCCGCGCCCGCCGCAATTGCTGCGACCGGAAGGCCGCCCAGGCGGCGACGCCAGCGAAACAGGCTATGGCGAGCAGGCCATTGCCCCTCGCCAGCCAGGCGAAGCCGAGAATGACGCCGATCACCGCCGCGATATCGCCGGTGTCGGCGCGCCGCAGCCGTCCCGTCCGCCAAGCCCATAGGCCAAGACCGATCAGGACAGCAGGAATGAGGAACCGCATCATAGCGGCGCCGACTGTACCGCGTCCAGCATGTCCTGCGTAGCCCCCTTGGCCGGCAATTCCAGCCCGCCGATCATCTCGCGCAATTCTTGCCGGGCGGCGACATGGCTGACGCCGATGGCTTCGAAATGGTCGATGTCGAGCAGCGTCAGCCCGCTCGGGAAGAGCTCGCGATAGATGACGCGCTCGGACAGCCCGGGGATGACGCGAAAACCGACGCGGCGCGACAATTCGGCGAGCGCGCGGCCCATGCGCTGCATGTTGCGCGCACCGATATGCTGGAGGCGATTTCTGAGCACAACCCAATCGACCTCGCCGCCGCCGCGCGCCTTGGTCTTGCGCGCTTCCCAGACGAGCTCGGCGTAAAAGCTCGGGCGCTTGATCCTGTAGCTTTCCGGATCGACCTCACCGATGAGATCGAGATCGACGAAACTGTCGTTGATCGGGGTCACCAGCGTATCGGCCCGCCCCGCCGACAGCCGCGCCAGCGGATCGTCGCGGCCCGGGGTGTCGATGATCAGGAACTCGGTGTCGGCGGACAGCGCATCGAGATCGCGGTCGAAGGCGAGGAGATCGTCGGTCTCGTTGACGAGAAAACGCGGCGTCGGGAGATCGGCGCGCAGCCGTTCGGCGCTGGCGAGGCGGTTTTCGAGATAGCGCGTCGTCGTCTTCTGGCGCGTGTCGAGATCGAGCACCGACACCCGGCGGCCCATGGCCGCGAGCGCGACTGCGGCGTGCACCGCCGTCGTCGACTTGCCGGTACCGCCCTTCTCATTGGCGAACACGATGAAATGGCACTCGGACAATGCCCTATACTCCCCCAAATTTCATGCATCGGCTTGATTCGCGCTGCGCGCCCGCCCACTCTTTGCGCGGCACATATCGGAGGCGCATGGACTGTGCAAATAGCGAGACGGATCGAAGATCTGCGCGAAGCGACGGCGACGCTGCGCGAAGGCGGCAAAACGCTGGCGCTGGTGCCGACGATGGGGGCGCTGCACGCCGGCCATATGGCGCTGGTCGCGCGGGCGCGCGAGGTTGCCGATCATGTCGTGGCGTCGATCTTCGTCAACCCGGCGCAATTCGGCGAGGGCGAGGATTTCGATGCCTATCCCCGCCATGAAGAGGCCGATCGCGAAATGCTCGAAACGGCGGGATGCGCATTGCTCTGGGCGCCTTCGCCGGATCAGGTCTACCCCGTCGGCTATGCGACGACCGTCAGCGTCACTGGCGTATCGGAAGGACTGTGCGGCGGATCGCGCCCCGGCCATTTCGACGGCGTCGCCACCGTCGTCGCCAAGCTCTTCAACCAGGTCCGCCCCGATATCGCGCTGTTCGGCGAGAAGGACTATCAGCAGCTCGCGGTGATCCGCCGGATGGCGCGCGATCTCGACTTCGATCCCGACATTATCGGCGTGCCCACGGTGCGCGAGGCCGACGGCCTCGCGCTGTCATCGCGCAACGCCTATCTGAGCGACGACGAACGCGCCCGCGCGGTGGCGCTGCCCGACGCGCTCGGCGAAGCGGCCGGGGCCATCGCGAGCGGCGGCAACGTCGGCGAAGCGCTGATCGCCGCCAATGCGCGGCTGTTCGAAGCGGGCTTCGCCGCCGTCGACTATGTCGAATTGCGCGACGCCGACACGCTGGCGCCGGTCGCGCGGCTCGATCGGCCAGCGCGGCTATTGGCGGCGGCGCGGATCGGCAAGACACGGCTCATCGACAATATCGCCGTCGATTCCGCCGGATAATTTGAAAGATCGTTTCCGCCCCAGCCTTGGCGGCAACCGATAAACTTACCCCGGCCGTTAACCTTT
>CAYQVL010000165.1:0-4910 GCA_964420825.1 uncultured Sphingomonadaceae bacterium | reverse complement strand
ATCACCGAGCGCGGCCGGCGTCTGCATCATGCGGGCGAGGAGGGTTTCCGGTGAGCGATATCCGCGTCCTGATCCTGGGGACCGGCGGCATGGGCAACGCCCATGCCGAAGCCTATGCCGCGATCCCCGGCGTGAAGCTGGTGGCGGGGGTGGACAACAACCCCGACCGCCTCGCCGCATTTACCGCCAAGCACGGCATCGCCCATGGCTTTGCCTCGGTGGATGATGCGCTGGCCTGGGGGCAGTTCGACGCGGTGTCGAACGTCACCCCCGACCCGGTGCATCACCCCACGACCCTGCCCCTGCTCGCCGCCGGCAAGCATGTGCTCTGTGAAAAACCGCTCGCCGCGAACTACGCCGATGCCGCCGAAATGGCCGCCGCTATGGTCGCAGCTGCCGCAATCGGCAGTGATCCGAGCGCTGCGCAAGCCGCCCCGCGGCCAACCGGTCCCACGGTTCGCGTCGCCCGCGGCAACACAGTTACCGAAGTTCCGGTTGGGGGTAATTAAGATGACCATCAAGAAACAGGCTCGTCACAGCACGCTGGCCGCAATTCTGGCCGCCGTTCTGGCCGCCAGCCTCGGGTCCGCCGTTCCCGGAACGGCTCGCGCCCAAGTGTCAGCGCGCTCCGCGCCGATCGACAACCTCACGCTTTCGGTGGGGCGCGGTCAGCTCGTCAACTTGCCAAGGCCAATGGCCGATCTGTTCGTCGCAAGCAGCGACGTAGCAGACGTCCAGGTGCGGTCTTCGCGCGCGCTCTATATCTTCGGCAAAGCGGCAGGCGAGACCACGGTCTATGCCAGCGACAGCGCCGGTAATGTCGTCTATTCGGCAACTGTCCGCGTCGGCAACAATCTCGATAGCATCAGCTCGATGCTGTCGATGGCGATGCCGGAAGCATCGATCGCGGTCGTTCCGATGAATGGCCTCGTGTTGCTCACGGGCACGGTTGCCTCTCCCGCCGATGTCGAGGAGGCTCAGGCGCTCGTTCAGGCATTTGTCGGCGAATCGACGCAGGTAATCAGCCGGCTTCGCACGGCAACCCCGCTGCAGGTAAATCTGCAGGTTCGGATCGCCGAGGTTAGCCGGTCGGTCATTCGCGATATCGGCGCCAATCTGCTGACGCGCGACACGACCGGCGGGTTCCAGTTCGGCATCTCGCGCGGTTCCGGCCTCGGTATCGGCGATGCCGATATCTCGGGCCTGCCGCAACTCGACGCGAGCGCCAACTTCGGCCTTCCTCCCGGGTCGATCAGCCTGCCCTTCGACACGACGACGGGACAGTTCGTCACGCGCGGCGCAACCCAATATACTACGCCGCAATCAAGCGGAACCAACACGATCATCCACGCTGCCGGTCATGTTCTCGGACTCGATATTTTGGGCGCGCTTGATCTCGCCGAGACTGAAGGTCTGGTGACGACGCTCGCGGAGCCGAATTTGACGGCGCTGTCGGGCGAAACCGCCAGCTTCCTCGCCGGCGGTGAGTTTCCGATCCCCTTGTCGCAAGGGCTCGGGTCGGTATCTATCGAGTATAAGCAGTTCGGCGTCAGCCTCGCCTTCACCCCGGTGGTGCTCGCCAACGGCCGGATTTCGATGCGCGTGCGCCCCGAAGTATCCGAACTTTCGGATCGCGGCGCAGTCGTCATCAACGGCTTTCAGGTTCCGGCACTGACCACACGCCGCGCCGAAACCACGGTAGAGCTGGGTTCGGGCCAAAGCTTTATGATCGCCGGCCTGTTGCAAAATTCGCATAACAGCACAGTGGACCGCACGCCCGGCCTTGGCGACGTCCCCGTTCTCGGCGCATTGTTCCGCTCGAACCGCTACCGCCGCAGCGAAACCGAACTCGTCATCGTTGTAACGCCCTATCTGGTGCAGCCGGTCTCGGCCAATCAGATCGCGCTGCCGACCGATGGCTATCGTTCGCCCTCGGATATCGAGCGCCTGTTGCTCGGCCGCACCTTTAGCGGCGAGACCAATGCGACCCGGCCTGGACCGACTATGGCCCCGCCGAACACCGTTCAGCCGGGCGTCGATGTCGGTGCGCAAAACCAGGTGCCGTCGGCACCGGGGGCTCCGCTGGCCGCCCAGCAGGACGCGACCCGGCAGGACCCTGCCGGCGTCACGCCCGGTTTCTCGTTCAACGAATAATTGCAGCGTCTTTGGAGAAGATTCCCATGCGTATATTAGCCACCACCGCTCTTCTTGCCGTTGCTGCCGCGCTGGCCTCCTGTGCAGGCGGCCCGGTCAACCAGGGCCTCAGTTCGGTCAATCAGCCGGTGGTCAGCCGCACCGATTACGTGTTCGATGTCAATGCGAGTGGCGAAGGCCTGAGCTATGGAGAAGAAGCACGGATCGCGGACTGGTTTGACTCGCTTCAGATCGGCTATGGAGATCGCATATCGATCGACGATCCCAGCCCCTATGGCAGCGGCGAGCGACGTTCCGCAGTCGCCGCGATTGCCGCGCGCCATGGCTTGTTGCTTGCCGATCGCGCACCGGTCACCGCTGGCCAGATCGGCCCGGGTCAAATGAGGCTGGTCGTCAGCCGGACCCGCGCCGAAGTGCCCAATTGCCCGAACTGGGATCGCCAATCCAATGGCGAATTCGCGGGATCCTCGATGTCGAATTACGGCTGCGCCAACAACAGCAATCTCGCGGCGATGGTCGCCAATCCCGAAGATCTCGTTCGCGGTGAGGCCGGCGACGGATCGGGCGATCCGCGCACCACTACGCGAGCGATCGGCAGCTACCGTAATGCGACGCCGACGGGCCAGGAAGGGCTCGAAGAATCACCCACAACGGGAGGCAATTGATGAACGCTCCTTTCAACGCTGCTTCGACAGCTCAGCGCGATCCGTTTCAGGCTTATGTCTGCGACGACGAAGCCTCCGAAATGGTCAAGCCGATCGCTACCGAACTCGGCTGGTCGCAGGAGAAAGTTCACAAGGGCGGCTTGCGAAACGCGGTCCAGTCGCTCTCGGTTGCCGCCAGTCCCAATGTGCTGTTCGTCGACCTCTCCGAAAGCGGCGATCCGCTTAACGATATCAACTCGCTCGCCGAAGTCTGCGAACCTGGTACGGTCGTCATCGCGGCTGGCCAAGTCAACGATGTTCGCCTGTATCGGGATCTGCTTTCAAGCGGCATCCACGATTATCTGCTCAAACCGTTCAATCCCGATCAGCTTCGCGATGCGTTGACCCAAGCACAGATGACGCTCTCCGGGCCTCGCGCCACCGATGGCCACGATAGCGCTCGCCCCCATGTGATGTCGGCCTTTGTCGGCACGCGCGGCGGCGTCGGCGCCTCGACCCTGGCAAGTTCGGTTGCCTGGCTGCTCAGCGAAAAGCAGCACCGGCTGACGGCATTGCTCGACCTCGACATCCACTTCGGGACCGGCGCCCTGTCGCTTGATCTCGAACCCGGCCGCGGATTGACCGATGCCATCGAAAATCCCGATCGCATCGATGGACTGTTCATCGAGCGCGCAATGGTCAAGGCCAATGAGAAGCTCTCGGTGCTCTCGGCCGAAGCGCCGATCAACCAGCCTCTGTTTAGTGACGGAAGCGCCTTCTATCTTCTCGAAAAGGAGTTCCGGAGCGCCTTCGACATAGCGATCATCGATCTGCCGCGTTCGATGCTGATCCAGTTCCCGCACTTGCTGCGCGATGTGGAAAAGACCGTGCTCGTGACGGAATTGACGCTTGCCGCGACCCGCGACGCCATCCGTCTGCTGTCATGGTTCAAGCAAAATGCGCCGCAGTCCGAGATTATCGTCGTTGGCAACAGGGTTCCTGCCGCCGGATCCATGGAAATCAATAGGAAGGATTTCGAATCTTCGATCGAGCGCAAGATCGATATCGTTATCCCCTTCGATCAGAAATTCGCAGTGCAGGCGGCCAAGCTCGGCAAAACGCTCGCCGAAACCGGCAAATCGTCCAAAATTTCTTCGCCGATCGCCGAACTCGCACGCCGCATTTCGCATATCGAGGTCGAAGATGCGGGCTCGCCCGGCGTCTCCGGAGGCTCGTTGATGGACAAGCTCGGCGGTCTGACTTCGATGATCTCGAAGAAACCCGGAAAGGAAAAAACCGGTAGCAAATAGAGCTGCGAACGCGACGCCCCCGGCGTCTTGGAATCCAGACTAGCGATCGGAAACTGCCCTATGTCCATTCTTCCCATTTTCATATTCGGCGCCGGGCTCCTGGGCTTCGGCTTGCTGCTGTTCATGGCCTTCTCGGGGCCGAATGTGAAAACCGCACAAGCTAAACGGCTGGCGGGCGTGCGCGAGCGCCATGGTGACAATCCTCGAGCATCAACCGAGGCGAAGATGCGCCGCATACTCGCCAAACGCGACAACCAGCTCGACAGTTTTGCCACCCGCTATATCCCGAAGCCCGAAATGCTCCGCCAACGGCTCGCGCAGACGGGCAAGAGCTGGACGCTGGGACAATATATGATCGCCTCGCTGGGGCTGACCGCGATCGTGGCCCTGACCTTACTGTTTCGCGGCTTTCCGACGATGCTGGCGCTGATCGTTGCGGCCTTTATTGGTCTGGCGCTACCCCATATGGTCGTCGGCTATCTGCTCAAACGGCGGGTTAACAAGTTCACGACGCGCTTCCCCGACGCCATCGAATTGCTCGTGCGCGGCTTGCGCTCCGGCTTGCCGATTTCGGAGACATTGTCGGTCGTTGCCAGCGAAGTACCCGACCCGGTCGGAAGCGAATTTCGTTCCGTCGTCGACAAGATGAAAATCGGCAAGACCATGGAGGAGGCGCTCGACGAGACTTCCAAGCGGCTCGGCACGCCCGAGTTCAAATTCTTCTGCATTACGCTGGCGATCCAGCGCTAGACCGGCGGCAACCTCGCCGAGACGCTCTCGAACCTCGCCGACGTGCTGCGCA
>CAYQVL010000164.1:0-4921 GCA_964420825.1 uncultured Sphingomonadaceae bacterium | reverse complement strand
TAAGGGCAACTCACCGACCCAGCCAACCGAAGAAAACAGGCCCAAACCATGCCGATGCTCAGCGATCCTTCGCAAAAATATCGAGCCTTTCCACAGATCGATCTCCCCGACCGCCAATGGCCGAGCCGCACGATTACGGCGCCGCCGCGATGGCTCTCGACCGATCTGCGCGACGGCAATCAGGCGCTGATCGATCCGATGGACAGCGAGAAGAAGCGCCGCTTCTTCGACCTCTTGGTGAAAATCGGCATCAAGGAGATCGAAGTCGGCTTCCCGGCCTCAGGCGCCACCGATTACGATTTCATCCGCGGTCTAGTCGATAATGACGCGATCCCCGGCGATGTCACCATCCAGGCGCTCACCCAATCGCGCGACGACCTGATCGAGACGACCTTCGCCAGCATGGCCGGCGCGCGGCGCGCCATCGTCCATCTGTACAACGCGATATCGCCGGCCTGGCGCAAGATCGTCTTCCAGATGGATCAGGACGGAATCATCGAGATCGCGCGTGGCGGCGCGCGCAAGCTCGTCGAACAGGCGGAGAAATATCCCGAAACCGACTGGCATTTCGAATATTCACCCGAGACGTTCAGCACCGCCGAGATCGATTTCAGCCTAGCAATCTGCGAAGCGGTCATCGACATCGTCGAGCCGACCGCGAAAAAGCCGCTGATCCTCAATCTTCCAGCCACGGTCGAGGCGGCGACTCCCAATATCTATGCCGACCAGATCGAATATTTCTGTCGCGGCATTTCGTGCCGCGACAGCGTCGTCATCTCGCTGCACACGCATAACGATCGCGGCACCGGCATAGCCGCGGCCGAACTCGGCCTGATGGCCGGCGCCGATCGCGTCGAAGGCTGCCTGTTCGGCAATGGCGAGCGCACCGGAAATTGCGACCTAGTGACGCTCGGGCTCAATCTCTATTCGCAGGGCGTGCACCCCGGCATCGATTTTTCCGATATCGAGGAGATCAGGTCGACGGTAGAATATTGCAACCAGATCCCCGTCCATCCACGCCATCCTTATGGCGGCGACCTCGTCTTCACCGCCTTTTCGGGCTCGCACCAGGACGCGATAAGGAAGGGCTTCGCCGCGCAGAACGTGCGCAACGACGAGCTTTGGGAAGTACCCTATTTGCCGCTCGATCCCAACGATATCGGCACCTCCTACGAGGCGGTGATCCGCGTCAATTCGCAAAGCGGCAAGGGCGGCGTCGCCTGGGTGCTCGAACAGGACAAGGGCCTCAAACTGCCCAAACGCCTGCAGGCGAGCTTCAGCCATGTCGTCCAGGCGCTGGCGGACGAGACCAGCCGGGAGCTTAACGCCGAGGATATCTGGCAGGCCTTCGAGCGCAATTACGGGCTCGGCGGCGGACAGGATTTCCGGCTTGTAGACTATAGCGAAAGCCGCGCGGGCGGCGACCGCATATTCACCGGCACGATCGTCCACAAGGGAGATGAACGCTCGGTCAGCGGGCGCGGCAACGGCCTGATTTCAAGCGTTCTCGCCGCGATCCGCGACGAATGGGGAATCGCGCTCGATGTGGTTAATTATGACGAACATGCCATCGGTCATGGCTCGGACGCGCAGGCTGCCGCCTATATCGAATGCACGGACGGCGATGGGGAAACGGTGTTCGGCGTCGGCATCAGCCGCGACGTGGCAACCGCGAGCGTGCGCGCCGTGCTCAGCGCGGTGAACGCGCGGGCATGACGGCGCGGCCGTGGCGCGCGGACGAGCGGGGCGTGATCCTCGCCGTGCGTGCGATGCCGCGGGCGAAGCGCACCGAGGCCGCCGGAATGATCAACGACGCCGAAGGTCGGCAGTTGCTCAGGCTCCGCGTCGCGGCCCCGCCGGTCGAGGGCGCCGCCAACAAGGCCATCGTCCGCTGGCTCGCCGACATGCTCGGCGTGCGCAAGAGCGATATAACCATCGTTTCGGGCGAGACGGCGCGCCACAAGCAGGTCGAGATCGCCGGCGACGCGGCCGAGCTGGAAAAACGGCTGGCGGCGCTGCTTGCGTCATCGTCACCCTGACCTTACCGCCGCCGCCGCGCTCGATCTCGAACCCCTGCCGCGAATTGGGTTGATCCGGATTTTGCGCGGCGCGCGAGCGTCAGCCGCTGACCCGGCATTCGGCACCTTCGCAGTCGAGGAAGGTCGCGATGTGCCTGCCGAACTCGACGGTCGGCTCCTCGGTGAAGGTCACGCCGCTCGCCTCGCGGCCGGCGAAAAAGGCGTCGAGATCCTCGCTGCCGTAGCCGATCTGGACGCTACCCGCAGGATGACGCTCGTTCGCCGGATGCAGCGCGAGGCGGGTGTCGCCGGTCCCGAATTCGGTCCACCATGGCGACTGCAAGCCGAGCGTCAGCCCGAGCGTGTCGCGGTGAAAGGCGACGGCCTTGTCCATGTCGGCGACGAACTTGATGGCGTAGTTGAGTTTCATTTCCCGCTCCTCATTTCCGTCCGAACAGCTTCTCGATATCGCCATGGCCGAGTTTCACCCAGGTCGGCCGGCCATGGTTGCACTGGCCAGAATGGGGTGTGACCTCCATCTCGCGGAGCAGCGCGTTCATTTCGGCGACGTTGAGCACGCGCCCCGCGCGCACCGAGCCGTGGCACGCCATCGTCGCCGCGACATGATCGAGGCGTTCCTTGAGGCTGAGGTGCTGATCATAAGCGGCGATTTCGTCGGCGATATCGGTAACCAGACCCTTGACGTCGCCCGCGCCGAGCAGCGCCGGAGTCGCGCGGACGAGCATCGCCTTGGGTCCGAAACGTTCGAGTTCGAGACCCATTTCGGTGAGTTCGGCCAAACGCTCTTCGAGAGCATCGCAGGCGCCTTCGTCGAGTTCGACCACCTCGGGCACGAGCAGGCCCTGACTCGCCACGCCGCCCTGCGCCATCGCGGCGTTCATCCGTTCGAGCACAAGCCGTTCGTGCGCCGCGTGCTGATCGACGATAACGAGGCCATCCTGCGCTTCGGCGACGATATAGGTCTCGGCGACCTGCCCGCGCGCTATGCCGAGCGGATGGGCGATCGCATCGGGCACGGGCGCTTCGGCTGTTTCCGCCCGGCCTTGCGGCGCCGGGCGATAATCGGGCGATTGCTCCCAGACATTCGACTGGCCCGAAGCCGGCGGAGTGAAAAAGGCGGGACGCGGCCCCTGCGGCATCGCGGGCGGCGCGCTTCCCGCGCCTGCCGCGACCGGTTCGGACTGCCATTTGCCGAGCGCGCCGGCGGCGGGGCGCTGAACGCTGCGAAATCCGGCTTCGTCGAGCGCATGGCGGAGGCCGCCGACGATCAGCCCGCGAATGTCGCCGGGCTCGCCAAAGCGGACCTCGGTCTTCGCGGGATGGACGTTGATATCGACCTCCTCGGCCGGAACCGTCAGAAACAGCGCCAGCACCGGGTGCCGGTCGCGCGCCAACAGATCCTGATAGGCCCCGCGCACCGCGCCGATCAGCAGCCGGTCCTTCACCGGCCGGCCGTTGACGAAGAGATATTGGTGATCGGCGACGCCGCGGTTGAAGGTCGGCAGGCTGGCGACGCCTTCGAGCCTGGCCTCGCCGCGGCGATAGTCGATGGCGACGCTGTTTTCGATCAGCGCACGGTCGGTCAGCGCCGCGACGCGCGCGGCGCTGCTCTCGCCAGGCTGGACGGCGATCGTCTTGCGCCCGTCATGATCGAGACTGAAGCCGATATCGGGGCGCGCCATGGCGAGCCGCCGGATCGCATCGGCGGCCGCCGCATATTCCGAACGCGGGGTGCGCAGAAACTTCCTGCGCGCGGGCACCTTGGCGAAGAGCTGCTCGACGATGACGCGCGTCCCCGGTGGAAGCGCCGCCGGGCCCTCCTCGATACACGCGCCGTTGTCGATGACGCGCGCCCAGCCCTCATCGCCGCGCACGCGGCTCTCAAGCGTCAGTCGCGCGACGCTGGCGATCGACGGCAAGGCTTCGCCGCGAAAACCGAGCGTCGTAACCGCCTCGATCGCCTCGCCGGGAAGTTTCGAGGTCGCATGGCGCTCGAGCGCCAACGCCATCTCGTCGCGCTCCATGCCGCACCCGTCGTCGACGACCTCGATCCGGTCGATACCGCCCGAGACGAGCCTGACCGCAATCCGGTTCGCCCCCGCGTCAATGGCATTTTCGACCAGCTCCTTGAGCGCGCTCGCGGGACGCTCGACGACTTCGCCTGCCGCGATGCGATTGACAAGATGTTCGGGAAGGCGGCGGATCGGCATGAAGGAGTATCTAACGCAAGCGCATGCGCGCGGCGAGCCGGAGATTCACAGATTGCGGAAAGGGTGATGCACGTCGAAGCGTGGCTGAGCTGCGGGCGACGACATCAATCGGGAGCCTGATCTCGATTTATTACGTGCAAAAGGTTCGATAATCTTTATGCAGGCGCCAAGGCGTTCCCCAAGCCGATTCCCGACCCTCAAAACCGTTGCCGAGAGATAGCCCTACCATGTGGTTTCAACGTTTCTTCAAAATTATGTCGCACGATATGGCGATCGACCTCGGCACGGCAAACACCGTCGTCTATGTTCGCGGGCGCGGCATCGTGCTTAATGAACCCTCGGTTGTCGCGATTGAAACCATCAACGGCGTTCAGCGCGTCAAGGCCGTCGGCGAAGACGCCAAGATGATGATGGGGAAAACGCCCGATGCGATCCAGGCGATCCGGCCGCTCAGAGACGGCGTCATTGCCGACATCGATGTCGCCGAGCAGATGATCAAACATTTCATCACAAAAGTTCATGGCCAGCGGCGTTTCCCGCGCTGGCCCGAGATCGTCATCTGCGTCCCCTCCGGTTCGACCAAGGTCGAACGCCGCGCCATCCGCGACGCCGCTTCGAATGCCGGCGCAAGCCAGGTCTGGTTGATCGAGGAGCCGATGGCCGCGGCGATCG
>CAYQVL010000163.1:0-4931 GCA_964420825.1 uncultured Sphingomonadaceae bacterium | reverse complement strand
CGCATCGACCTCGCTCGCCATCAACGCGGGCGGCGGGTCGAGATCGCCGATCTCGCCGTTTTCGTTGCTGAGCGCCCGTGCTTCGCCGCGTGTGCAGGGGAGCGTAAGCTTCCAGGTCATCCGGCGGGGGCAGCCTCATCGGAGAGGCGAGTATCCAGCCTGCGCCGCGCTCCGGCGGCATAATCCACGCATGCTTCGCGATCGATCAGCGCGGACCCGCCCGCGAGGCGATCGTAAAGATTGCTCGCCGCGGGATGGGGCGTAACGAGCAAGTCGCAGTCGAAGGCCGCAATGGCGTCGAGCGAGGCTCGAAAGGTTGCAACATAGTCGGGATGCTCGGAAAAGCGATAGGAGTCCGCGGAAATCGCAGACAGGCTGTCAGCGTAAATGATCGAATGACATTCCGCGCCATCGCACGACCGCCACGACCAGCTCGTCGAGCCGGGAGAATGACCCGGCGTAGCGTGCGCCGTCAGCCTGAGCGGCCCCAGCGATAGCGTCTCTCCGTCGACGATCAGTTGACCGACCCGCGCTCCGGGAAAGGGCATGAGGTGATCGGACTGGGGATCTGAGGGGTCGGGCAATCCGGTTTCGAGCGCCGCTTTGGCTTCTCGGCGCGCCACGAGCACGGCCCCCGTAAGGCGCTGTAGCTCTGCGATTCCGCCGGCATGGTCGAAATGCTCGTGACTGTTGAGAATGAAGCGGGCGTCGGAAAGATCGAAGCCGAGATTTTCGATATTGCGCGCAATCGAAGGGGCGGCATCGGCCGGAGCTCCATCGATGACGATATGGCCCGCTGGCGAGGTGACGAGCAGGACAACGATGCCGCATGTGCCAATCTGATAGACATTGGCGAAGATCTGGGCCGGGGGTGCGGGATCGCTCCAGCCGTCCCTGTCACGGCATTGATCGAGAAGCGCGGCGGCCGCCGCCTGCGGGCGAGTGTCCTGCGTCACCATAACCGGCGCGCAGGCCACGAGCGCTACCGGAAGCAGCGCGCAAACTGCCCTAGCGAACATAGCTGGCTCCATTGATATCGAGGACGGCGCCGGTCATCGAGGGCGGCGCGTCGAGCGCGCAAAAGCGGATCGTCTCGGCGACTTCTTGCGGAGTCGCCACTCGTCCGAGCGGAATATCGGCAAGCAGCTTTTCGCCGCCGCGGCTTTCGAGATAATCCTCGGCCATGCCGGTCATCACGAAGCCGGGGCAGATCGCAAAGGCGTAGATATTCTGCGCCGCATAACCGCGCGCGATGGTTTTTGTCATCGCCACCATGCCGCCTTTCGAGGCGGCATAGTGCCAGTGATCGGGGCTGTCGCCGCGATAGGCGGCGCGGCTCGCGATGTTGACGATCCTGCCACCACCACGTTCGGAGAAATGCCGGACGGCGAGACGGCAAAGTTCGGCCGAAGCCGTCAGGTTTATTCGCAGGGTGCGCTCGAAATCGTCGCGCCAATCGTCGTCGGCCTGATCGATCGGCAATGCTTCGAAGATGCCCGCATTGTTGATCAGGACGTCGATCCGGCCGTCGAGCTTGTCGAGCGCGGCGTTCCAGAGCCCGGCGGCGGCGCCCGTCTGTTCGAAGTCGGCGGCAAGAATTGCGCCCGATCGGGTCGTCGTCGCTTGGGTCACCAGTTTGACATTGGTCCCGCGGAGCAAATCGGCGGCGGCTTTGCCGATACCGCGGCTTGCGCCGGTTATCAGGATATGGGGAGGATGGGGTCTATCTGTCATTGCCGCCCGATAGAACGAACGGCGCGTGAGAGAAAGGTGTCAGCCCGCCGCGAAGCGCTGGATAAAGTCGCTGGTAGCGAATTTGAGCCTGTTGAGATGTTCATCCACCTCAAGAAAGCCTTCTGCCACACGGTCGATATCCGAGGCCACGCTTTCGGTATCTTCGCGAATCGCGGCGATCGTTCCCGACATCGAATCGGCGGCGAGCGCCGTTTCATCGACCGCGGCGGTGATCATGGTCACCGTTTGCGCCTGCGTTTCCATTGCATCGCGGATGCGCGTCGCCGACACTTGGACCTCGCCGACGATCGTACGGATGGAATTATTGGTTTCGACGGTTTGGCCTGTGGCTAACTGAATCGCGGCGATCTTCTGCGCGATCTCGTCGGTCGCTTGCGCGGTTTGACTGGCGAGGTTTTTGACTTCCTGCGCGACCACTGCGAAGCCGCGGCCAGCGTCGCCTGCGCGTGCGGCTTCGATCGTCGCATTGAGAGCCAGCAAATTCGTCTGGCCGGCAATATCGCGAATTAGCCCGAGAATCGATTCGATCGAGATGGTGTGGTCCGAAAGCGCTTCGGAGACTTTGACCGCGGTTTCGGATTGCGTCGCGGCGCGCGTCGCGACTTCGGCCGACAGTTCGACCTCGCGTCGCGCTTCGTCGATCGCGCGGATCAATCCGGCGGCGGTCTGAGCGGCTTCGCGCATGGCGACCGCCGACTGCTCGGCGGCGGCGGCGACTTCGGACGCCTTTCCGAGCATACCGCGCGCCGAATTCGATGCTTCATTGGCCTTGGTGGTTACGGCATGGCTGTGCTCATGTGCTTGCCTGACCGTGTTCTCGATCTGCTCGCGGAACAGCGAGGAATTTTCCTGACGGCTTTCCTCTTCGCGCCGGCGCGCGAGCGTTTCGATAAGTTTGGTTTCAATATCGGCTTCGGCGGCGGTGTAACTGAAGAATGCATTGGTCAGCCGCAAAATTTGTTCGGCATCGCCGGCATAATGTTCGTGGATCTTACGTAAGAGGAAACGGTGGCAATAGTCGGTTGAGGCGAACAACCGGCTTGGCTCGATCCCGCTCTTAATTGTCCGCTCCGCGCTTTGCTGCGCCATCTCGATCCAGCGTTCGCCGAACGGCCTTTGAAAGCGTTCGCGGATATATGTGGCGCTCCGGGCAATGTTTTTCTCGAGCATATCTTGAGGCATTGCCTGAACCGGCGGATTGTTTTGCGCGAAATGGTCCCAGAATAACCGTGCATATTCGGTTTCATGGCCTTCGAGCAGCACGCCTATTTCCTTGACGTCGGCTTCAAGGCTTCCGTCATGATCGTAGAGCGCGACCTGCTCGGCAACGGTGATTCCGGCCGGCTTGCTATTTTCCACACCGTCCTGTGCCTTGCTGGCTGTCTGCCCCTGTCGATCCACGCTTATAAGCTCCGCATTGGTCTGGTTGCCGTCTCCGGACACCCTAGGCGCGATTGGTTAATGGCCGGTTAGTCATCGCGGTATCGCGGTTGCATGAATTTGGCGTTGGGCTAATAGGAACCGGTATTGGGACAATAACAGGGAATGGCCATGCCAGGCGATCGAACGCGGCCGCTATCGCCGCATCTGCAAATCTGGAAATGGGGCCCGCATATGCTGGTCTCCATCCTTCACCGGGTGACGGGGGTCGGATTGGCCATCGTCGGCGGCCTGCTCTTTTCGGGATGGCTTCTCGCTGCGGCGAGCGGCGGCGAAACCTATGGCTGGTTTCTCGGCCTGCTCACCGTCGAAAGCGGCGCGATCAATATTGTCGGCGCGGTCATCGGAATCGGTTTGAGCTGGGCTTTTTTCACGCATCTTTTTAACGGCTTGAGGCACTTTGTTCTCGATACCGGCGCAGGCTATGGGCTGCGCACCAATAGATTGTGGGCAATCGTCGTCGTCTCCGCCGCGATTGTCGCGACGCTGGCGCTTTGGGTGTGGCTGCTCTGGGGCACGCTCTTTTCGTCGATGGGAGCTGCCTGATGGATAGCGGAACAGCGCTCGGTCGCGTTCGCGGCTTGGGATCGGCCCGGTCGGGGACACGCCATTGGTGGATGCAGCGCGTCACCGCGGCGGGCAATGTGCTGCTCGTCACCTGGTTCGTCGTTTCGATGATCCGGCTGCCCAATTACGGCTTCGAAACGATTACCGGCTGGCTTGCTTCGCCGCTCGTTGCGATCGCGATGATGCTCCTCACGGCCAATGTCTTCTGGCATTTGCGGCTCGGGCTTCAGGTCGTTCTGGAGGATTACGTCCATAACGAGGCGAGCAAGTTCGGCCTGATCATCCTGCTCAATTTCTACGCGGTGGGCGGGGCGGCGATCGCCATCTTCTCACTCGCCAAAATCGCATTCGGGAACGCCGCATAATGGCCGACGCATACAAGATCATCGATCACAGTTACGACACCGTCGTCGTCGGCGCGGGCGGCTCGGGTCTGCGCGCGACAATGGGCAGCGCCGAAGCCGGCCTGCGGACCGCGTGCATCACCAAGGTCTTTCCGACGCGCAGTCATACCGTCGCCGCGCAGGGCGGCATCGCCGCTTCGCTCGGCAACATGGGCGAGGATAACTGGCGCTGGCATATGTACGATACCGTTAAGGGGTCTGACTGGCTGGGCGATCAGGACGCGATCGAATATCTCTGCCGCGAGGCACCGGCGGCCGTTTACGAGCTTGAGCACTGGGGCATGCCCTTCTCGCGAACCGATGAGGGCAAGATTTACCAGCGCGCCTTTGGCGGCATGACCCGAGACTTCGGCCAGGGGTCCGTGCAGCGCACCTGCGCGGCGGCTGACCGGACCGGTCATGCCATGCTCCACACATTGTACGGCCAGTGTGTGCGCGAAGAGACCGAGTTCTTCATCGAATATATCGCGCTCGACCTGATCATGGATGAAGAAGGCGTTTGCCGCGGTGTGACCGCCTGGAAACTGGATGACGGCACGCTGCACCGATTCCGGTCGCAGAAAACGGTCCTGGCGACCGGCGGTTATGGCCGTGCCTTTTTCTCCTGCACATCCGCGCACACCTGCACCGGCGACGGCAATGCTATGGTGCTGCGCGCCGGCCTTCCGCTTCAGGATATGGAATTCGTGCAGTTCCACCCGACCGGCATCTATGGTTCCGGCTGCCTGATCACCGAAGGGTCGCGCGGCGAAGGTGGCTATCTCA
>CAYQVL010000162.1:0-4974 GCA_964420825.1 uncultured Sphingomonadaceae bacterium | reverse complement strand
CCCATGACGGCAATATAAGATGGCGGAATCAGCAGCCGCTGAACCGAGATCCCCATTGCCTTTGCAAGCCGCTGCATGATCGGGATAAAAACCAGCACCACCGGCGTGTTGTTCATAAACGCCGATGAGCCGAACACCCCGGCAAACAGTTCGAACAACGCCAGACGCGGGCGTTTGGAGGCGCGCGTAATGATCGTGCTGGCGATCGCGTCGATCGTTCCCGTACGCAGCAAGGCGCCGGTCAGGACGAACATCGCCCCGATGGTGATCGGGGCGGGATTGGAAAACACCGAGAGCAGGTGGTCCGAATCGAGGATGCCGAGAAACAGAAAGGTGCACGCGCCGAACAGCGCCACAACCGCCGCCGGAAATCGCTCGAGAATAAACGCAACGAACAGGACAACGAGGATGCCGAGCCCGATAACCGCCTGTTCGGCTTCAATGAATGCTTGGATCGATTCCAACACCTACCCCCGAATCGCCTCGCTTATCAGCCGCATTGCGCGCGGTGAAGCAGCATTTGATCGGCAAGCACAAGCGCCATCATCGCTTCGACGACCGGAACCCCGCGGATGCCGACGCACGGATCGTGACGCCCCTTGGTCGAAATCTCGGTCGCTTCGCCGGCGCTGGTGACCGTCTGGAGAGGGATAAGGATCGAACTCGTGGGCTTGAAGGCGACGCGGCAGACGATCGGATCGCCATTCGAAATACCGCCAAGCACGCCGCCGGCATTGTTCGACAGGAAGAGCGGATGGCCATCGCCCGGACGCATCTGATCGGCGTTCTCGGCGCCGGAAATCCGCGCCGCCTCGAAACCGTTGCCGATCTCGATGCCCTTGGCGGCATTGATCGACATCATCGCCGCGGCGAGTTCGCCGTCGAGCTTGGCGTAGATCGGCGCACCCCAGCCCGGCGGAACCCCGGTCGCGACGCATTCGGCGATCGCCCCGAGCGAGGAGCCCCTCTTGCGCGCGGCATCGATCGCGTCTTCCCATTGGGCGGCGGCGGCCGGATCGGGTCCGAAAAAGGGATTGTCGTCGATCGCGTCGTCGATAAAGCGGCCGCGATCGATCGCGATCCCGCCGAGTTCGACAAGATACCCGCGGATTGCAATCTCCGGACCGAGCACCTTGCGCGCCACCGCCCCCGCCGCCACGCGCGCCGCGGTTTCGCGCGCCGAGGAGCGGCCGCCGCCGCGATAATCGCGAAGGCCGTATTTGGCGTCATAGGTGTAGTCGGCATGGCCGGGCCGATAGGCCTGCGCGATTTCCGAATAATCCTTCGAACGCTGATCGACATTGTCGATCATCAGATGGATCGGCGTTCCCGTCGTCCGCGCTTCGAAGACGCCCGACATGATCCGCACCATATCGGGCTCGCGCCGCTGCGTGGTGAAGCGCGACCCGCCCGGGCGGCGCTTGTCCATCCACGGCTGGATATCGTCATCGGTGAGCGCGATACCCGGCGGGCAGCCGTCGATAACGACGCCGAGCCCGGGCCCGTGGCTTTCACCCCAGGTCGTAAAGCGGAATAGGCGACCGAAACTGTTCCAGCTCACAGCCCGCTCTCCGCCATCAATTCGATCCGGTTGCCGAAAGGATCGGCACAGAAAATGCGCGCACGTCCATCGACGGGTTCGGCGGCTTCAAAGTCGATCCCTGCATGCCCGAGACGGTGGGAGATCGCCGCCAGATCGTCAACGACAAAGGCGGGATGCGCCTTGCGCGCCGCACGAAAGTCCCGATCGACGCCAAGATGAACGCGGACTCCGCCCCGCTCGAACCAGCATCCGCCCTTGGCCTTCAGCGCTTCGGGCTTTTCACGCTCGGCCAGCCCCAGCACATCGCCATAGAATGCCCGCGCCGTCGCTTCGCTGTCCGCCGGCATAGCCAGCTGGACGTGGTCGATCGCGCAGATCATTTTTCCAGCGCGATATCGGGAGCGTCTTCGGCCTTCATGCCGATAACGTTATAGCCCGCATCGACATGGTGGATCTCGCCGGTGACGCCGCTCGCCAGATCGGACAGCAGGTAAAGCCCGGCTCCCCCGACATCCTCGATCGTGACGTTGCGGCGGAGCGGGGAATTGAGTTCGTTCCATTTGAGAATGTAGCGAAAATCGCCGATTCCCGATGCAGCCAGCGTCTTGATCGGCCCGGCCGAGATGGCATTGACGCGAATATTGTCGGGGCCGAGATCCATCGCCAGATACTGGACGCTGGTTTCGAGCGCCGATTTCGCCGGACCCATGACGTTGTAATGCGGGACGACCTTCTCGGCGCCATAATAAGTCAGCGTCAGGATCGAGCCGCCGTTCGGCATCATCGCGCTCGCGCGCTTGGTTACCGCGACCATGCTGTACACCGAGATGTTCATCGTCATCAGAAAATTGTCGAGACTGGTGTCGACGAACTTTCCGCGCAATTCGTTCTTGTCCGAAAAGCCGATTGCATGGACGACGAAATCGATCGTCTCCCAGCGCGCCTTGAGCGTTTCGAACGCCGTGTCGAGCGCGTCCATGCTCGAAACGTCGCACTCGAGGAGAAAATCGGAACCCGCGCTTTCGGCGAGCGGACGCACGCGGCGTTCGAGCGCCTCGCCCTGATAGCTGAACGCCAGCTCGGCGCCATGTTCGGCGAGCGCCTTGGCGATCCCCCAAGCGAGCGAGCGATCGTTGGCGAGCCCCATGATCAGCCCGCGTTTCCCCTTCATCAATCCCGTCATTACGGTTCCTCGACTGTTACAGTGCCTTGTTTTTCGTTCGCCGCGTCCCTTAGCTCGCTTTCGGGCACTTCCGCCAGCGCCGCATTGAGTTGCGCGCCGACGACGACGCCAAGACCGATGACGAAGAAAAACATCAATGCCAGCATGACGCCGGCAAGGCTGCCGTAGGTGAGATCGTATCTGGCGATATTGGCCAGCGCGACCGGCATCAGCGCCGTCGTCCCCAGCCACCAACTCGCGATGAGCAGAGCGCCCGGCCATTTCGGATAATGCCGCGCCCGATAACGACGCGGCGTCAGCGACCAGAAAATTAGGTAGAGCGCGCCGAACATCGCCGCCGCCGGAACCAGCCGCGACACGCTGACCAGCAAGCGATAGGTCTCGAGAAACGGCAGCACCCGATAGATGAACTGCTCGACGCCGGTCAGCACGACCTGGAGCGCGAAACCGAACAGTGCGAGCAGCACGGCGCCGATGATCAGTCCGATCGAGTAGAGGCGATATTCGTAAAACGGCCGGCCATAAGGCGTGCCATAGGCGCGGCGCAGGATTTCCCGGATCGTTTCGATGAAACTCGCCGTTGTCCACAGCCCTACCATGGCGCCGAACCAGAGCAGCGCCCCGGTTCGGGCCGAAAGCACGCTGGCGATCGGATCCTCGAGCGTACTGGCGACGCCGGGCGGCACGGTCTGCAAAAACAGCGCTACGGCTTGCAGCCCATTTTGCGTCTGCCCCGCCAATTGGGCAAGCGCCGTCATGACAATGAAGAACGGAAACAGGGTCAACAACGCCATGAAAGCGAGATTGCCGGCGTGGATGAACCCTTCCTCAATCGTCCCTACTATCACGCGCTTGACGATCTCCCAGGCATAATGCCAGGATTTCAGCCGCTCGGTCTCACGCCCGAGCCGCGCGCGCGCGATTTCGAGCCTGCGCCGGGCCTCGGGCGAATGACTGGCTTCCTGCGTCAAAAATCAGACACCGAATTCCGAACGCGGGTTCTGCGGCGTCGAGGGCTTCCAGTCTTTTACGAACTCGGCGAGCGCCGCATCGTTCCGGGGCAAATCGATCTCGAGCCGGACGAGCTGGTCGCCGCGGCCGCCACCTTTTTTGTGGAAACCCTTGCCCTTGAGACGCAGCGTCTTTCCGGACGCCGCGTTTTTGGGAACGGTCAGCATCACCGCACCGTCGACGGTCGGCACCTTGATCTTGCCGCCAAGCACGGCCTCATCGAGCCCGATCGGCAAATCGAGCCGGATATTGTCGCCGTCGCGTTGGTAAAATTTGTGGGGCTGGACCGTGATCGTCACCAGCGCATCGCCATTGCCGCCGGGGCCGGCTTCGCCTTGTCCGGCGAGTTTCATCTGGGTGCCGGTTTCGACGCCGGGGCTGAGCTTGAGGTCGATCGTCTTGCCGCTCGCCAGCGTGATCCGCTGCTTGTCGAGCCGCGCCGCGCCTTCGAACGGCACCGCTAGACGGTAACCGACATCGCGGCCTTTGGGCGGGGGCACCTGCCGCCTGCCAAAGGGGCTGCCGCCTCCCCGCCCGCCGCCGAACAGACCTTCGAAAATATCGCCGAGATCCTCGCCGCCGCCCGAAAATTCGAACTGCGAGCCGCCCTGCCCGCGACGGAAGCCTCCGCCCTGCGCGCCCATACCGCCGAACGGATGCGTCGGATTCCCTTCGGCGTCGATCTCGCCGCGATCGAACTGTGCGCGTTTGTCCTTGTCGCTCAGCAGATCATAAGCGACCGTGGCCGCGGAAAACTTCTCGGTCGCCTGGGGGTTGTCGCTATTGCGATCAGGGTGAAACTCCTTCGCGAGGTTGCGATACGCCTTTTTGATTTCGGTCTCGCTCGCGCCGCGCGCAACGCCAAGCGTAGTATAGGGATCTGCTGCCATGGTTTCCGTGTCGAACATCGCGCCTCATTAGCCAACTGTTGTAATTATGCAACAATCGAGATAGGTCGAAGTTCCGGGTTTTTCAAGCACTCTTACGCTATATGCGGGGCAACAGGGCACGGCGGACGAGAGGCAAAATCCGCCATCGTTGTTCAAGGTGAATTCCGCCGTCGCTTCTCGGTCATGCTTGAGTCAGTTCGATTGCTAGAGCGATGCCGTATCGACTAGAAGCGCCGCATGACCGACGATCCGTTTCGACTGTTTTCCGACTGGCTCGCGCAAGCGCGCGAAACCGAGCCCAATGATTCGAACGCGATGGCGCTCGCCACCGCGACCCCGGCGGGTGC
>CAYQVL010000161.1:0-4976 GCA_964420825.1 uncultured Sphingomonadaceae bacterium | reverse complement strand
GCCGCGCACGCCATCGCCATCCAGATCGCCGCGATGGCGTTCATGATCCCGCTCGGCCTCGCCCAGGCGGCGACGGTGCGCGTCGGCTTCGCGCATGGCCGCCGCGACGCCGATGGCGTCGGGCGGGCGGGCCGCGTTGCGCTCGTCATGGGCGTCGGCGCGGCGCTGGTCCTCTCGGCGGGAATGGCGAGCTTCGCACGGCCGCTCGTCGGGCTGTTCGTCGACGGCGACGATCCCGGCGCCGCCGAGGTCTTCGGCCTCGCCGTCAGCTTCGTGCTCGTCGCCGCGGTCTTCCAGCTCGTCGACGGCGCGCAGGCGGTCGGCGCGGGCATATTGCGCGGCGTCCAGGATACGCGCTGGCCGATGGTCTTCGCCGCGCTCGGCTATTGGGCCGTCGGCCTCGGCCTCGCGCTGCTCCTCGCCTTCCGCCTCGGCCTCGAGGGCCTCGGCATCTGGATCGGCCTTGCCGCCGGTCTCGCAGCCGTCGCGCTGCTGATGGTCGGCCGCTGGCTGATGCGCGCGCGATTGGGAATCGGGGATTATCATTGACGCCAAACCGCCGCTTGCCGCATGCCGCGCATGGCAACCACAGGAATCGCTCCATGTCCGCACGCATCTACCAGCGCATGAAAAACGCCATGCAATCGGGCCGCCACCGCGTCGGCGAATGGCAGCTCGAATTCGAGCCGAGCGAGGCGCAGCGCGCCGACCCGCTGATGGGCTGGGCGGGCTCGCACGACACCAGGCGCCAGATCCGCCTGAGCTTCCCGAGCCTCGAGGCGGCGCAATCCTATGCCGACAGGCACGGCATTGCCTATCACCTCGTCCCCGGCCCCGAGCGTAAGCTCAAGCTCCAGGCCTACGCCGACAATTTCCGCTAGGCCCCCTATTGCGGACGCGCGCGCCCCGACATGCAGAATCGTCGCAGTTCAAAGGACCGTCTTATGATTCGCAACCTCCTCGCCTATGCCACGCTTGCCGCGCTCGCCGCCTGTTCGCAGGGCGAAAGCGATACCGCCGCCGATACCGAGGCCTCCACCCCGGCTGCCGTGGGCGGCGAGGCGGTCACCGCCTATGAGCCCTTTTTCGACCAGCGCTGGCCGCAGGGCGTGCCCGTCACCCCCGAAGAGGTGAGCGCGATACTCGACGAGCAGGGCGCGCAGGCCATCGAGGCGATGGCGACCGCCCCTGCTCCCAACCGCTGGAACACCGTGCTGCGCGGCATCGCCTCGGGCGAACCCGGCTGGCTCGCGATCGCGCCCACGATCATGGCCGGCGCCGACGGCGGCAATGGCGAAGAAGTCAGCATGGCGCTGACTGACGCATTGACCACCAATCCCGAGGCCGCGCTTGCGCTGATCGCCGCGCAGCCCGATGGCGGCGCGGGCTATTGCGCCGATCCGGGCTATGAAACCCCGGCCGAACAGGTCCGCGCCTTCTACGCCGCCGCCCGGGCATCGGTCGAAAGCGTCACCGATCCCGAACTCCAGCCCGCCAAGGCCGCCTGCCTCGCCGAGCTGCGCTCAAGCGAGGCGGCTGCGACCGCTAACGCCGATTAGGCGCGGCGGCGCGTTGGCCTTCGAAGACGCGGGACCGCTCGCCGCGTGCGAAGGCCACGCAAGCCGATTCAGCGCGCGAGGAATCCGGCTCCCAAAAGCGCCAATACCCTGACATCGATCTCGCAGCCCTCGCGCCGCTTCGCCTCGACAAACGCCGCAATTTCGCTCAGCGCCACGCGGTGGACGACGATCTCCTCATGCGCCGTTCCGCCGCCGTCGCTCACCTTCTCCAACGCCGTCGCGCGGAGCAGCGTGAAGGTTTCGCTGGTCATCCCCGGCGACGAGCTGAAACGGCCCAGATTCTCGAGGCGCCCGGCGCGATAGCCGGTTTCCTCTTCGAGCTCGCGGCCCGCTGCGGTCGCAACCGCCTCGCCTTCCTCCTCGTCGCCGACGAGTCCGGCGGGAAGTTCGAGGCAATTGGCGCCGAGCGGGACGCGATATTGTTCGACGAGGATGACGTGCGGCGCGCCGCTCTCGTCCTCGTCGATCGCGAGGATCGCCGCCGCGCCGATGCCGCGCACGCGGCTGACATATTCCCAGCGGCCCTGCGTGTGGATCGCGAGATATTTGCCCAACCAGCGGGTTTGGCGATCTTCGCCCATATGCCGTTCCTGTACTGTCCACGGCGGCGCCGCGGTGCGAAAATTCCCTTGCCAGCTTCACACTATGACATAAGTCGGGCGGGCACGAGCTTTAGGGGCCAATCGAGGGGAGAACAAACGGTGCTGGGAGAATTCAAGGCCTTTGTCGCGCGCGGCAACGTCATCGATCTAGCAGTCGCGGTGATCATCGGCGCGGCGTTCGCGACGATCACCACCTCGCTGACCGGGGATATCATCATGCCCGTCGTCGGCTGGATCTCCGGCGGCGTCGATTTTTCGAGCTGGTTCATCCGCCTGGGAGACGTTCCGCCCGGCTATCGGGGATCGATGATCAACTATGAGGAACTCAAGCAGGCCGGCGTCGCGATGATCGGGCTCGGCGCCTTTGTCACCGTGCTGATCAATTTCCTCATTCTCGCCTTCGTCATCTTCGTCATGGTGCGCCAGGCCAATAAATTCATTGCCAAGGCCGAGGATGAGGCGGCGGGCGGCCCCAGCGAGACCGATCTGCTGGTTGAAATCCGCGACGAATTGCGGCGGCAAAATGGCTGACCTCCGCGCCGTGCCGGCGTAACCGCTTTTTTTCTTGGAACTTTTGCCACGGCAGATTATTGAGGGAGCGGTTCGCGGCTCGAAATCGGCCGCCCAAAGCAGGGAATTTTTGTAATGAAGAAGATGATTTTCACGACCGCCGCTCTTTCCATCGCGCTTGCCGTTTCGGCTTGCCAGAGCCCCGAAGCCGACGCCGTCGAAGACAATGCCGAGGCCCAGGCCGACGCGATCGACGAGATGGCTGACGACGCCACCAACGAAGCGACCGAAGACTCGCTCGAGAACCAGGCCGATATGATCGAAGAGAAGGGCGAAGAAGCCGCCAACCGCATGGACGACAATGGCGAGATCGCTCCGAGCGAGACCGGCGTCGGCGACACGCAATAGCGGCTAACCCGTAAACCAACGCCCCATGGCATAGCGGCGTCGCGGCGAAAGTCGCGGCGCCGTTTTGCGTCTTGGCGGAGAAAGCCCGCACCGGCCCGCCGGCGAAATTCCGACAAACACCCTCGCCGCTCACTTCCCATTAAGCTCGGAAGGCCTATATAGGGGTTGCCGGGCTTGTTCCGGCTATGGCGATAAATTGTGTCGTGCAATAGACACAGCGGACCCGGGGGCAGTACCCGGCGGCTCCACCAAAAAGGGCGGTTTTCGCCCTTCCCGATGGGGCCGAACTAGGATCGACGTGTGTTGAAAGACGACAGCTTTCACCCGGCCTGAATGCGCCGTGAAACCGTTCAAAACTCATAAGTGCCAATGATAACGAAGCACTTGCGATTGCTGCGTAACCCAAGGGCTAGCGCCCTAAGTTACTAAGACAAAAGCGCGGCCGGACCACGCCGGGCAACAGAAGTGGATTCCAGCGGCACGGGGAGCGCCGGGCAACAGAAGCTCCCCACCTTCGCGTTTACACCATTGCGCCGCCGCTTGGGCGAGGCGATGCGCGAAGGCTAACGCCCATCGGGTTCAATTGCCGCACGGCGGCTCTCCCCCCTTTTTAGGCAAGGCCTATCACGCGCGGGGAGAATCGCGATGAATTACGGTGATGGTGTGGACGGCGAGAGACAGTCCTGCCGCGAGCAGGAAAGTGCGAAAGCGCTTCATGATGAGTCTTCTTTTTTGGGTTCTAGCCTCAGGCCGACAGCACGGCGAGATAATAGCCCGCGCCGGTGAGTGCACTTGCTCCAAGCACGGTCAGCATCCCGATCTTGAACCGCACCATAGCGATGAGCGCCGCCGCCGCGATGACGACTGATGCAACGTCGATACTTGTCAGCTCGGGAATGAGCAGCCGCGTCCCGAAGCCCCGATATTCGGTCAGTTGGGAAAATGCGACGTGCAGCGCGAACCAGATGGCCAGATTGAGGATTACTCCGACGACAGCGGCAGTGACTGCCGACAGGGCTGCCGTCAGCAGCTTCGCCCCGCGAAGCGTCTCGATGAAGGGCGCGCCCAAGAATATCCATAGAAAGCACGGAACGAACGTGACCCAAGTGACGATGATCGAGGCAATGATGCCCGATAGGACCGGGCCGAGACTGCCAGCCTCGCGGAAGCCGCCCATATAGCCTACGAATTGGACGATCTGGATCAGCGGACCGGGTGTGGTCTCTGCCATGCCGAGACCGTCCAGCATCTCTCCGGGGGCAAGCCAGCCGTGGGTCTGCACGGCCTCCTGTGCCATATAGGCGAGCACCGCATAGGCTCCACCAAAGGTGACAACAGCGAGTTTGGAAAAGAAGACGGCGAGTTCGGTGAAGACATGATCCGGCCCGACAACAGCAATAAGCACCAGGATCGGCGCAGCCCAAAGGGCGAGCCAAGTCAGCGCCGTACGTACAAATGCACTCCAGCTGGGCCGCTCCCTCTCTGGACTAGCCGCGTGAAGAAAGGCCTTGGGTGAAGGCACATCCCCTTCATCTGAAACTTCGCGGCCACGGATTACAAGAAAGCGATCCGGATCAAAGCGCCCGCCGATAAAACCGGCAAGTGCCGCCGCCGCGATAATCAGCGGAAAAGGCACATTTAAGGCGAATATCGCAACAAACGCAGCGCCGGCAATAAGATACATCGGCCAGGTCTTAAGCGCCCGCTTGCCGATCCGCAGGAGCGCCTCAATGACAACCGCAAGTACCGCCGCCTTGATGCCGAAGAACACGGCCTGAACCCAATTCAAATCCTGGAAGCTCGCGTAGAGGATGCTGAGCGCTAGTGGATTGATCGGATCATATGAGTCCGATTGGGGATTCCCTGTTGTGCTGTG
>CAYQVL010000160.1:0-5011 GCA_964420825.1 uncultured Sphingomonadaceae bacterium | reverse complement strand
ACTGATAGATCAGGTTCACACCTCTCGCGAAAATCAGCATCGGCACGGGAAAACCGAGCAATATGAGAGGCAGGCTGAAGGCGAAAGACAGGCTGAAAAAGCCGGTCCAGGTCTGCCTGAGCGCGGTCGACAGATTATAATGCTGGCTCGAATGGTGGATGACGTGGCTTGCCCAAAACCAGCGCACACGGTGTGCCATGCGGTGAAAGACATAATAGGCGAGATCGTCGAGCAGGAAGACGACGATCCAGGCCCACCAGACATAGCCGATATCGAACAGACGGAACTGGGCGAGCCAGAAGGACAGCGCAATCACCGCCGATCCGGTCAGCGCGCCGGCGACCGTGCTGCCGGTGCCGAGCAGGAGCGAGATCAGCGTGTCCCTGGGTTCGTAACGCGCGCGATCGACTCGACGCGCGATCAGCATCTCGACAAGGATCAGAACGATAAACGCCGGCACCGCATATTGGACCGGATCGGGGAGCATCTCAGGCATCGGCGGCCCCTCGCAATCGCCGAGCCCAGAGGGCGGCATCGTCGTCGCCGAGCTCGAGCACGGCGTCACCGAACATGCGCTCTCCGGTGGCGATGCTCAACCGCCCACCTTCGCGTTTCACGCCCGGATGAGCCTTGAAGACGCGCGCCGCGAATCGCGCGCCATGGGCGCGAAGGAGAACGATCTCACCGCTCTTGCCCTGAACCAGCGCCGCGCGTCCGGTGCTGTCGACCGCCGCTTCGCTGGGGGCGAACCCGCTATGTGCGTCGCGCGCGAGGCGCATGGCATGGTCGGTATTTTCGATTCCAGGCGCGCCGCCCATGCCGCCGAGCCAGGCGATTCCCGCGACGGTGAACACCGCGGCGAGCGATCCGGCGAGCACGAGCCAGTTCATTTCGCCGCGGCGAAGGCGTCCATGATCGATCGCACCGGCGCAACGTCATAGCCCGCCGCCTGGGCCTGTTCGGCGATGGTATCGGGATCGTGGCCGCGATGCGCCTGGGTCAACGCCCATAACAAAGCCGAGCGCGTCCCCGACCGGCAAAAGCCGAGCGTCTTGCCGTGATTGGCGTCGAGCGCCTTTTGCATCGCTTCGACCTGCGGCAGCGAAAACCCGGCATGGGTGACGGGGATCGCGACATAATCGATCCCCGCCTCACGCGCGGCGCTTGCGATTGCCGCGCCGGCCGGTTGTTCCGGATCCTCGTCGTCGGGGCGGTTGTTGACGATCAGCGTGATATCCTGCGCCGCGGCCTCGCGCACCTGAACGGGCGTGATCTGCGGGGACGCGAACATGGTATCGTCGAGTTGCTTGAACATGGTTTCTACTGGGCCGAATGGGCGCAATTCGTCAAGCGGACAGATTGGCTAGTCGCCCGCTTTGACCTTGAGCGCCTTGAGCGCAGCAAATGGTCCCGTGTCCTCTTCGGACAGCACTCCAGCCTCGCGCAACGCTGCCTGCGCATCGGCGCCGCGGGGAAAGGGATTGAGCGCCAGAGCCATCGTCTGGGCGGCTGCCTCGCCGAGATCGATCGCGTCGCCGCTGTAGAACAGCGTCTCGCAATCGCCTTCGCCGAGTTCGACACCCTCGTCGTCGGCGTCGTCGCTATCGCCGTCTGCAACGACTCTGCGATCGTCAGGAACGAAGTGAAGATCGAAGGGTTTGGACAGCGTTGTCGCGACGGGATCCCCGGTAACGACACAACTTTGGACGACGTGCGCGGTGATGCTCCCGGTCGCCCTGACCGTCTCGCCGGTTCGCGTCAGCCGCGTCCGGCTTTCCAGCGCGTCGACCGCCGTCAGGTCGAAACGGCGGGCGAGTGCCCGGCGCTCGTCGGCGCTGGCGGCAAAATCCATTGTTTGAGGCTCGGCTCCGATCGATTCGAGCCCAACCGGGCGCGAAAATTCGGGCGCCTCGCTCATGCGCCGCCGGGCAGCGAGCCGCCGACAATCGCGGCGGCATCGCTTGCCTTGAGCTGCGTGAAAAATCCGCTGAGCCGCGTTTCAACGAACGCGAGCGCATCGCGCCCCGGCGCCTCGCCGCGATAGAGATTGCGGATCAGCGCTCCGCCGATATCGCCGTTGCGTGCGAAGGCCTCGCGATAGGCGGTAAGTCGGCCGCCGAGCGCGCCGACCATCTTGCCGACATGCTTGCCGACGACAACGTCGCCGACGCCGATCTCGCGTAGCTGACCGTCGATATCGTCGATGAACACCTCCGCCAGAAGCGCGCTTTCGCCGACAAAGCGTTCCCCCTCGGCTTCGAGTCGGATGAGCACCAGCGAAAGGACCAGCGCAATCATGTCGAAGCGGCCGTCCTGGCTGTCGGCGACCTCGCCGCTGAGATACCATTGCGGATCGCGCGCGCGCGCGACGATCGCCTCATAGAGCGGCTTCATCGACGCGCGATCGCGGCCTTTGCCAAGGAACCGGCCGAAAATGGACATATACGAGGACTCTCCATCGGTATCGGCCTTGCCATGGGGGCCGTGTTCCGCATATTGAGCGCCGTTCACGCCGTTGCAATGGTCCGATCGTTAGGCGGGACGCGTAAGGAGAACAGGATGCCCCGTTCCATGCGGATTAAGCCGCTCTTCGCCGCAGCCGTGGCGCTGGTGAGCGTGAGCGTGCTGACCAGTGGGTGCAGCCGGATTCGCTTTCATAACGGTTATATTGGCGAACAGGTGCTGGTCGATTCGATTCAACCCGGCGTCGATAATCGCGCTTCTGTCGAAGCGTCGCTCGGCAGGCCGACATTTACCAGCCAGTTTACCGCCGGCCAGGAAACGCCGACCTGGTATTATGTTTCGCGCGACACGCGGCAGCTCGCTTTTGCACGGCCGAGCCCGGTGGCGCAAAACATTCTTGCGGTGCGCTTCGATGCCAATGGCGCGGTCCGCGCGGTCGATCAGATCGGCATGGACCAGATCGCATCGATCGATCCCTATGGCCAGATAACGCCGACACTTGGCCGGGAACGCGGATTTTTCAGCCAGTTGTTCGGCAATATAGGCTCAGCCGGTCAGGCTGGTCAGGCGGGCGGAACCGCGGATAATCCCGGCGGTCAGTAAAGCCCGGATAGGGGTTCGAGATCGCGCAGCACAATTTGAGCGGTGCGCCAGTACTCGCGCGCTAACGCGCGATCCCGCCGGCGGCGAGCACCGCCAGCGTGACGAGTTCGCTCGCCGTCGATGACATCGTGGCGATTTGCACCGGGTGCGCCATGCCGACGAGCATCGGCCCGATGACCGCATCTCCGCCGAGCTCGCGGAGCAATTTGGCCGAAAGGTTGGCCGATTGCAGCCCCGGCATGACGAGGACGTTGGCGGGGCCGGATAGCCGGCTGAAAGGATAGCTCTGCATCAGCTTCTGGTTGAGCGCGACATCGGGCGCCATCTCGCCCTCATATTCGAAGCTCACGCCGCGCTGGTCGAGTAGCGCAACGGCCTCGCGGATATTTTCGAGCCAGTTGCCCGCCGGATTGCCGAAAGTCGAAAAAGAGAGGAAGGCAACTCGCGGCTCGTGGCCCATCCGCCGGGCTACCGCGGCGGTTTGCTCGGCGATATCGGCGAGCAGCTGGGGCGAGGGGCGCTCGTTGATCGTCGTATCGGCCATGAACACCGTGTGGCTCTTGCCGACGAGGACATGGATGCCGAACGGCCGCCGCCCTTCGACCGGATCGATCACCTTCATCACCTGGCCGAGCGACTGGCCGAATTGGCGGGTGACCCCGGTGATCATGACATCGGCTTCGCCGAGCGCGAGCAGCAATGCGCCGAAGATGTTGCGATCCTGGTTGACCATGCGCTCGCAATCGCGCCGCAGATAGCCGCGACGCTGCAGCCGGTCATAGAGAAAGTCGACCATCTTGGCGATGAGCGGCGATTTGCGGCTGTTGTGATATTCGTAACTCTCAGGATCGTCGACGCCGAGCTTGGCGAGCCGGTCGGGGACATCGTCGCGGCCGACGAGCACGGGGGTGCCGTAGCCGCCGTTGCGGAACTGGATCGCGGCGCGCAGCACGACCTCTTCCTCGCCCTCGGCGAAGAGTACGCGGCGCGGCTGGGCGCGCGCCTGCTCGAACGCCAGCGTCAGCACCGAATTGGTCGGGTTGAGCCGCGATTTAAGACAGTTGCGATATTCTTCCATGTCGAGGATCGGTTGCCGCGCGACACCCGAATCCATCGCCGCCTGCGCGACCGCGGCGGGGACGATCTCCATCAGCCGCGGATCGAAAGGCGCGGGGATGATGTAATCGGGTCCGAAGCTGTGGGCCCTGCCATAGGCGGCGGCAACTTCCTCGGGCACCTGCTCGCGGGCCAAGGCGGCAAGCGCGTTGGCGGCGGCTATCTTCATCTCGTCGTTGATCGTCGTTGCGCGCACGTCGAGCGCGCCGCGGAAAATGAAGGGGAAGCCGAGCACGTTGTTGACCTGGTTGGGATAGTCCGAGCGCCCGGTCGCGATGATCGCGTCGGGCTTGGCCGCTTTGGCGTCCTCGGGGCGGATTTCGGGGTCGGGATTGGCCATCGCAAAGATGATCGGCTTGTCGGCCATCGTCCGCACGATATCGGCGCTGAGCGCGTCGGCCGCCGAAAGGCCAAGAAAGATGTCGGCGCCCACCATGGCCTCGGCAAGCGTGCGCTTGTCGGTATCGGCGGCGTGCGCCGATTTCCACTGGTCCATCCCGTCTTCGCGGCCCCGGTAGATGACGCCCTTGCGGTCGCACATGATGACCTGATCCGCCGGCATGCCCATCGCCTTGATCAGCTCGGTACAGGCGATCGCCGCCGCGCCCGCGCCGTTGACGACCATCGTCGCGTCCTTGATGTCGCGCCCGGTAATATGCAGCGCGTTGATCAACGCGGCCGCCGAGATGATCGCAGTGCCATGCTGGTCGTCGTGGAAGACCGGGATGGTCATGCGCTCGCGCAAGGTCTGCTCGATGATGAAGCAGGCGGGCGCGGCGATATCCTCGAGGTTGATGCCGCCGAAGCTGGGCTCCATGATCTCGACCGC
>CAYQVL010000159.1:0-5023 GCA_964420825.1 uncultured Sphingomonadaceae bacterium | reverse complement strand
GAAGTGCAGAACAATGTCGGCGTGATCAACGTCAACACCTTCAACCGCAATACCGGCGAAGAAGTGCGCGCGGCGATCGCCGCCATCGATCAGTCGGTCGGCGGACAACCTGTCGGTTATGTCATCGACCTGCGCTCCAATCCCGGCGGGCTTCTCGATCAGGCGATCGAGGTTTCCGATGCCTTCCTCGAGCGCGGCGAAGTGGTTTCGCAACGCGGTCGCCGCAGCGGTGATATCGAGCGATATTATGCCCGTCCCGGCGATTACACCCATGGCTTGCCGCTCGTCGTTCTCGTCGATGCCGGAACCGCATCGGCTGCCGAGATCGTTGCAGGCGCGCTCCAGGATCATCGCCGCGCGCTGATCATGGGCGAGCGCAGCTTCGGCAAGGGTTCGGTACAGACGCTGTTGCCGCTCTCGCAGAATAGCGCGCTGCGGCTGACGACGGCGCGCTATTATACGCCGTCGGGCCATTCGGTTCAGGAAGGCGGAATCGAGCCCGATATCGGTGTGCCGCAGCTGACCAATCCCGACTGGCGCAACGCGCCGCGCTTCCGCGAAGCCGATCTGCGGCGTCACCTGATCAACGAGGCGGCGGTCGACGACGATGTGCTCGAGGACGATGCTCGCGACGATCCGCGCTTCGCAGCGACACGCGAAGAACTGACCGAGCAAGGGATCGACGACTTCCAGCTCCATTATGCCGTGCAGACGATCGCGCGGCTCGCATCCGAACGGCGCGGCGGCTCCGCTGCTGGCGGCGGGCGCTGATTCGCGCTTGGCTGACGATCGCTCGGTGACAGGTCTCGGCTTCGCCCGGTTATTGGCGCTGGCGACGCCGGCCGCGCTGCTCACCGGGGCGCTCTCCTCGCAATATATTGGCGGGCTTTATCCGTGCGAAATGTGCCACTGGCAGCGCTGGCCGCATTATGCCGCTGTTCCGCTGGCGCTGCTCGCGATTGCATTGCGCAACCATGGCGCCGGAAGGACGCTGTTGCTGCTTGCCGCGTTGGCGATCTTCGCCAGCGGCGCGATCGGCGTTTTCCATGCCGGCGTAGAATATGACTGGTGGAAGGGGCTGACAAGCTGCTCGGCCTCGCCTTCGGCGGGCGGCAATTTCCTCGATGACGTCATGGCGACGCCGATCATTTCCTGCAACCAGCCGCAATGGACGCTGTTCGGCATCTCGCTCGCCGGTTTCAACGCGATTATTTCGATCGCTGCTGCTATGACGATCCTATGGCTGACGATCCGCAAGCCCCGCTGACCCCCCGATTGCCTGGCCATCCCGTGCCCGACCGCAATGCGATGATCCGCGTCGATCAGGCCGGCGAATATGGCGCCACGCGGATTTATGCCGGTCAGCTCGCCGTTCTTGGCGATCGCAGCCCGGCGGCACGCTCGATCGCCCGGATGGCGCTGCAGGAGGAGCGGCACCTCAATCATTTCGACGCGATGATCACCGAGCGCGGCGGCCGTCCGACACTGCTTCAGCCAATCTGGGATCGCGCAGGTTATGCGCTCGGTGCGGCGACCGCGCTGCTTGGTCCCGAAGCCGCGATGGCATGCACCGTTGCCGTCGAGACCGAAATCGAGCGCCATTATGGCGAGCAGCTCGACGCGCTCGGTGATTCGGACCCGGAACTCAGCCAAGCCATCGCAGAATTCCGCGACGAAGAACTGGAACATCGCGACACCGCGCTCGCCGAAGGGGCTGAAAGCGCCCCGGCCTATCCGCTGCTTTCGGGCGCGATCCGGCTCGCTTGCCGTGTCGCGATCGCCGCATCAAAACGGCTATGAACGTGGCGCGTAGCGGGTTAAGCCGCTGGCAAGGTATGTTCATCGATAGTCTGCCGGAAAATTTCGCCGTCCTTGCGTTGGTGGAGCCAGAGAGGAAAGAATCATGTTTCGTATCGCCGCCGCCCCCCTCGCCTTCGGCGCATTGAGCGTTCTGGCTCCGCAACCCGCCGAGGCCCAGCGCAATGACAATGTGCTTGTCGTCTTCGGCACCGATCCGTGCCCGACGAGCAACGGCGAGGAAATCGTCGTCTGCGCGCGGCTTCCCGAAGACGAACGCTATCGTATCCCGGCGCCTTTGCGCGGCTCGCGCGACCTTTCGGCCGACGAGAGCTGGCGTTCGCGCGCCCAAGCCCTCGAATATGTCGGCGCCAGCGGGACGATGAGCTGTTCGCCGGTCGGCGCCGGCGGCTTTACCGGCTGTACCCAGGAACTGCTCCGCGCCGCGCGCGCCGAACGCGGCGGTGCCTTGCTCGAATTCTAGTTCGTCGCGGCGGCCTGCCGTTCGGCGATCCAAACATCGATTTGCTGTTCGAGCACGTCGAGCGGCACCGAGCCTTGGCCCAGCACCGCATCATGAAAGAGCCGAACGTCGAAGCGCTCGCCCAATGCCGCTTCGGCGCGGGCGCGTAGCGCGCGGATCCTGAGCTCGCCGAGCTTATAGGCTAGTGCCTGACCCGGCCATGAGATGTAGCGATTGACCTCGGCGTCGATATTGGCATCGCTCAGCGCGGTATTGTCGCGCATGAAGGCAACTGCGCGCTCTTTCGACCAGCCCATCGCGTGGATACCGGTATCGACGACGAGCCGCGCCGCGCGAAACATCTCATAACTCAGCCGCCCCATATTCTTGGCCGGCGTATCATATAGCCCCATTTCGATGCCGAGCCGTTCGGCATAAAGCCCCCAGCCCTCGGTGAACGCAGTGAAAAAGGCGAGGTTACGCCGAATCGGATGGAGATCGAGTTCCTGCTGAAGCGCGATCTGGTTGTGATGGCCGGGCACTCCTTCATGGGCCGAAAGCGCGGGTATCTCCCAGAGCGGCCGCTGGTCGAGCAACGACGTGTTGACATAATAGGTCCCGGCAATCCCGGTTTCGGGCGAGCCGCTGCTATAATAGGCTGTCGTCGTACCCTCGGCGATCTCGTCCGGAATGGCGCGGATGCCATAGGGTAGCCGCGGCAAAGTCGCGAACATCGTCGGCATCAGGCCGTCGATCTGCTTCGCCTGGAGCGCGGTCGCCGCCATCAGTTCCTCGGGCGTCTCGGCAAAATATTGCGGATCGGTGCGCAGATGTTCGATGAACGCCTCGCGGCTCTCGAACCCCGCCTCGGTCGCCACCGCTTCCATTTCGGTGCGGATCCGAGCAGCCTCATCGAGGCCGATCTGATGGATCTGCTGGGCGGTCAAATCGGTCGTCGTCATCCGCCGGATCTGGAAGGCATAATATTCGGCGCCGCCGGGTTGCGAGGAAATGCCGATCTCCTGCCGGCAGGCGGGATGATATGTGGTCGTATACCAGTCGAGATGGTGCCGGTATTCGGGCGCAAGGACGTCGGTGATGATCGACCGCGCTTCGGAGGCAAAGCGCGCAAACTGCACTTCGCTCACCGCTGCCGGGCGCGGCCGGGTAAAGGGTTCGTAGAAACGCGATTGCATCACATCGTCGCCGATTACGCCCGATATCGAGGTTTCATAACCGTCGAGTACGGCGCACGGCAGCGTATAACCACCCTCGACCGCCTGCGTGCTGATTGCGATCGCCTCGTCGTTGATCGTCGGATATTGGCGCAGCCTCGTCAGATAACTTTCGAAATCGGCGGGTGTCTGGAACGGCAGGCTGCTGGCAAGCCCGGCGAAATTCTGATGCCAGCCGCTGTAGGTCGTAAAGAGCATCGAACGCTGCGGAAATCCGTTGGCCTCGATGCTTTCGGAGAGCAACCGTTCGACGATGCCGTAATCGGTGAGCGAAGCGAGCGGAAGTTCGGCCTCGGGAATCGAATGGAGCCGGTCGAGAAATGCTTGCGCTTCGACGGCGCGGCGGTCTTCGGCGGCAAGGCTGATATCGCCCACCTGATCGTCATAATCGCGCACGCCGACGGTGGTCGCAAAGATCGGGCTTTCGCGCAACGCTGCGACCCAGATCTCGTCCATCAGAGTGGCGAGATCGTCTTGCGGCGCGGAAAATGCTTCCACCGGCGTGAAGGCAATCGCCGCGGCGATGGCAAGGACGGAAAAGCGGGTGCGCATGACAGGCTTCCTCTTGACTGACTTTGGCCGATACCTACCCGCATGCGCGTGCCTTGGCCAGCACCGGCGACGCGCCAAAAAACTGCCCGTGAAACGAAATCGCCGCTCGCGCTTTGGTGGGAGGGGCCCAAGCAGGAGATATTCGATGAGCGACAATGTCTACAAGGTCACTGAGGTCGTCGGTACGTCCGAAACCAGCATTGAGGATGCAATCAAGGGAGCAATCGAACGAACTGCGCAAACGGTTCGCGATATCGGCTGGTTCGAAGTCACCGAAACGCGCGGCCATGTGGTCGACGGCAAGGTAGAGCATTTCCAGGTAACGCTGAGAATTGGATTTCATCTCAAGGATTGAGGTTTCGTTCATTTTCCGGGAGTGCAATTGAACTATCCGCCCGCCTCGCGCATTGGTTTTCTATATGACCGCGGGAAAATATTTCGACGAGATTTGGGGTTACAGCCGCGGGCGCAAGCCCCGCCCCGGCTTCGAGAAGATTGCGCGCTGGATTCGCGACACCCCCAAACCCGAGTTACGGCGGCGCCAGGCTTCGGCAGAAGCGGCTTTTCGCCAGCTCGGTATCACCTTCAATGTCTATGGCGAAGAGGACGAGGCCGAACGCATTATCCCCTTCGACATCGTCCCGCGAATATTCACGGCGCAAGAATGGGCAAGTCTGTCCGAAGGGCTCGAACAGCGGGTTACCGCGCTCAACATGTTCCTCGAAGACATTTATCGCGATCGCAAGATCATCGACGACGGTGTCGTTCCGGCGGACCTCGTCTTTTGCAATCCGGGCTTTACCCCCGCCGTTGCCGGGCACCGCCCACCGCACGGCATTTTTTCGCATATTTGCGGCATCGATATGGTGCGTACCGGCGCCGACGAATTCTACGTTCTAGAGGACAATGCCAGGACGCCATCGGGCGTATCCTACATGCTCGAGAACCGCGAGGCGATGCTGCGGCTCTGCCCCGA
>CAYQVL010000158.1:0-5044 GCA_964420825.1 uncultured Sphingomonadaceae bacterium | reverse complement strand
CTCGACGGATGCGCGCAATGCGGACAACTCTTCCGCCGCTTCTGCCCGACCAGCCTCAAGACCTTCGACGTGGGCCGCTTCACGCAGATCCTCAACCTCGCCCTGAGCCTGGGCAACCAGCTGTGCGGCCTGAAGACGTGCAGCCTCGACTATTTCGGCCGACTGCTGTTCGGCGGCCGCAAGACGCTGCTCTCGGTCGGCGGCAGCCTTCTTCGCCGCCAACTCTGCAGCCTTCAGGTCCTGCGTTCGTTTCCAGGCCTCCGTCTCCTGCCAATCTGGCGTCAGCGCGGTTTTCGGCTGTCGTGGCGCGACATCGAGACCCTCAGCTTGCAGAAATTCGAAGAGCTCGCTCTGTAGTGCGATCCCGACCGACCGCGGCGTCGTTGAAAACTGGCCCTCGTCATTTCGAGCCTCGATCTCGGCACGGTGCTTCTCGCAGAGCTCCTTGCCGTGCTTCGTCGTCGACATCCAGGTCGTCGTGAGCTTGTCACCTCGCTTGATGCCAGCATCAGGGTCGCTCTTCCGGGCGGTCGTCGTCTTCTCGAACTTCGGCGCGTAGAACACATCGACGTTGTGCTCACCGGCCTCGTCACGATCGAGCCTGGCGGCGAAGACCGCATTGCCACCATGCGTCAGGTTCACGAACTTCACCGCGGCCTCGAGCATCAGCTGCTGGTGCTCTTGTGTGACCTCGAGATCGCCAGGGAACTTGATGATGCTGTGGAGCACAGGACGCTTCAGGGCAGCGTTGAGCTGCACGCCTTCCATATGCACATCGTAGGCATCCCGCAGGTCGAGGGAGCCGTAGACCAAGGGATCGACTGGCCTGACAACCCGCGCTTTAGAGAACCGATCCAGACGCTTCCCGTGAGCCTCCATGCGATCGAGAGTCTTCGAGCCCGGACCGGCGAGGGTCAGGGAGTAGGTGCGGATCATTGCGGCTTTCATGGGCAGGACCTTTCATGTCCTGAGCCATCATCCACATATCTGCGAAAATCGAAAATCGTCTTGCCCAAAAGGCAAGACCCGCTTTGCCTTTTGCGCACCCCCTAAAGTGGGTTCGCAAAAGGCCGGGCCCTGTCTGGGGATCCTGCGGAGCTCTGACGCGCCTGCGGCTTTTCCTAGGCGTCGTTCCGCACTCCCCAGACCCCTGCTCAGAACAGCTGTAGTCCTACAGACTACGGCTGTTTTTTCTCACTTTCGAAATCGATCGACACCAACTCCTTCCTGAAAGGAGTTCCACATGCGAAAAATTATCCGCCTCGTGATCAGGGTCATCGTGCATATCGTCATCGACGTCATGCTCAACGACTGACGATGTCACCCATCGCGACAAGGCGTGACGCGTCACGCCTTGTCGCGCCTCAGTTCATCTTCGATCCTGTCGATCAGCTCGAGTTGGCGCGGATCTGCGGGAGGCAGTGGCAACGGCAGGGATGCAGCGTAATCACGCAGCACCTGCGCCTGGTCCGCAGCTACCCGAACGGTAACCTCGACCCACCCTGCAATCCGGTCCCGCTCACGCTGCAGCCTCTTCCGCTCCGCCGGCGTCATGCTGCAACCGCCATGATGCCTGCACGTGCCCGTGATGCGGCCTCGGCAGCGGCCAATGCGGTCGTCGCTGCATCGGTCTCCAGCTTTTGCTGCTTCATCCAGGCCACGAGCATTTCTTCGGCGCGCTTCGCCTCGGCTTCCGCATCTCGGACAGCCAGAACACCGCATCGATCTGCCTGCCGTTCCGCCTGAGCATGAATGTAGGGCCGGAGAAACTCGAGCGTATCCGCCGTGATCCGATCCGGATCGATGACAGCCGACAGCCAATCACCGTCGTGCTCATATTCAACGATCCGTGCGATAGTCGCAGAAGCGAACGTCCCCGCATATTGCTGGATCCCGTGTTCCGCACGAACCTCAGCAGGCCGAGGATCCGGCGTGCGCGCGACCCGCGTCACAGCCATCTTTGCCGTGTCGTCTTCGGCATCTCCTGAGATCACGGCAATCTGCTCAACCATGCGACGAACCCAGTGAACAGCACCGAGCAGCGCACCGACACCTTCGTCGCGCGCGGTCCGAGCAAACCCGGCCTTCGCCCCCTTTCGAGGACGGAATGTGTATTCGATCCGGACGAGGTGCGGATCGATGTCCTCAGGCGCGATCTTGCCCTTTGCCGCCATCTCGAAGCCCTTCTCATAGATGCGCAACGTCGTTTCGCCCTTGCCCAGATAGAGCGTGCGGCCAGTTTCGGGCGTCCCATCCATGCGAGGCGGATTCATCGCGTTGGCACGGGCCGTCTGCCTTGCCAGCTCTTCGAGCTGTTCAAACATCCCCTGTTGGGACAGGTCCATGGACACATCTGCCCTGGCAATGAGAAGAGGACCCAGCTCCGCCAGGGCGCGAGGCGCAAGATCCGCACAGGAACCACCGCCACCGCGTAGCTCGAGGCCGGGCATGTTCGTCGCATGGCCGACGCGAACCACCGCAAGAGTTTCACTGTCGGTCGGCTGCATCGCAAAAGATGCGCCACCTGCATACCCGTCGCCACCACGACCTACCCGCTGCATACGGAGACCTGACAGGGTCGCCCAAGTCATGAGGCGCCCCGTTGCTTCCTCGAGCTCCGACTGCCCTGCAGGGCCTTCCGAACGGCGCCCCTTACCTGTTGTCCCGTTCGGAACCGTGACCGTCAGCCAGTCACAGAACCATCGATCCTGGAATGCACGCATGTCCGGCGAGGTCCTTGCAGCCCGGGTCCGCGATGGGGGGGCACTTTGTGCCACCGGCTCCACCTCAGCGCCCGGGTCGACGGCCTCACACGCCTTGCTACGCAGGCTGTGGCGCGAACTACCCCCCGTGTTACCAGACGGGGGGTTTTGGCCCTGACCAGGCATTGCGCGTGACGACAGACCGCCGAGCGGCGGTCGGGTCAGGCTTTCAGACTTGTGTGATTGTGACATTCCGACCCACCGAAGTTGGGTCGGCCTTGTCCTGTCGATACAGGTGCATTATGATAGTCCTCAGTTTCGATGGTTCGCGCGAGACCGACCAAAATCATGCGCAAACCAGTGGTTTGAAGCCCCGGCAGAAATGTCGGGGCTTCAGCTATTTTAGCGACCTCGACATGTTGTTGCAAGTCCGGCTCAACACAGGACATTTCCGCAAAATGTTGTGCATTTCTTTTTCGCAAACCGAGCTTCTTGCGGCTGCGCAGCGAGTGGTTCCAGCGATGGTCGCGCCGGCCCGCCCGGGGTGTGACGCGTCACTTTCCCCGCATCGAAGCGCGATACGCATCCCGCCTGGGCATCCACTCTGACGGACCCAAGTTTAACGATGTGAACACAGCGCGACCAGCGATGTGACCAGGGTGTGATACCGTCTTGATCTTCCATGCCCGAGCGTATCGAGGGATCAGCGTTTTCGCGAAATACAGCTTCAACCCCTCTGGGTTTTCGATCTGCTTTATCTCGATCGCGCCATCGGGGATCACCTCGATGCCAAACTGACGCTTCACCCTCGCGATCAGCGATTTCTCGAACCAGTCGTCATTTGCAGACTTGATGTGCAGCATCCAGTGCATGTGGACGCCACCCTTCGCCTCTATGACGCCCGTATGGGTTGGAGTGCCATTGGCTGGACATGACCCACCCCGGGCGGGCCGGCGCGACCACCGCTGGAACCACTCGCTGCGCAGCCGCAGCACGTCCCTGGACACCGACCACTCGTCGCTACCAAGCTGCCACATCCGGATCGTCACGAAGGTATTCAGTGGCCGCCCCAGCGCCGCTGCTGTGCGCGGTGCGTGTAGCATTGTCCGTGTCCCTCGCCGCCCGATGTGACCCATTCTGACCCCAGGTTTTGTAGCAGTAAGGCCCACATATACGAGATAGAGCGTAAGTGGGCCATCCCTGAGGTTGTGTGACGTGTCACACCGTCGTCTCGGTGACCTATCTGCTGGTAAAGAACGTCTCTATGCCTCCGGCGGACCTCCCTCCCCCTCACCAAAGCCAGCAACGCTGTCACCGAAGGCCGGGATCAGTCAGATCGATCCTTGTGACAGACGTGCTCGTCTCCGGAAGCAGAATAGCGGTTTCCACGCCCCCAAGAGGGCGCGGACCCTCCGCGATTCAGCTTCCTACGCCTGCGCGCGCCTGTCCCCGCGTCCTCACTGACCGACCCCGGCTCCGAAGCCAGCTACCAGACGCCTCTGCCCTATCCACACACACAACCGCTGCTCCCTGGGCGCGACATCTCCACCGACACTGACTTTACTCGTCGAAAGGGGTCTGGGGTTTCCCCAGGAACGGGTCCGGGCAGCGCCCGGCGGTCCAGGCTGGCCTGGCCGTAACCCCAAGAGCGGGGGTTACGGAACCGGCCCAGAGGCCGGAGGGGGATGATCAGAGATTGACTGTCCGGTCACCTGTCGGTCACTGTCCGATCATGTCGAACGATCACCTTTCACCAGCCCAGGCGGCCACCCGCGCCAAGTGCGGTCGAGCTACTATCATGCGGGCGATACAACGCGGCGAACTTCAGGCAATACGGGACAATGATGCACGATGGCGCATTGAGCCTGAAGCTCTGGACGACTGGTCTGATCAACGGCGATCACCTGACCGGTCACGTGATGACCAGTCACCACCGGCTGCGGTGGACACCCCTGCGGACACACTCGCGGACACCGTATCAGAACGGATCAAGACAGCGGTTCGGATCGCGGAGCTCGAGAAAGAAGTCGGCGGGCTGCAGGCCCAGCTTGAAGACGTCCGAAATGATCGGGATGCTTGGCGACGGATGGCAGAGCGACCGTCAGAAGCCCGGCCCAGTCTCTTCGAGCGCATCTTCGGCCGGCGGTAGCGCGTCCTCGACCTGGTGCAGGACCATCTCCGCTTCAGCATCAGCGGCATTGATCTCGACGACGATCCGATCAGACCTCGGCCCCATGATCGCGGCCACGACTTTCTCGAGAAGATAGGAGAACTGTCCGCGCAGGCGCTCGACGGATGCGCGCAATGCGGACAACTCTTCCGCCGCTTCTGCCCGACCAGCC
>CAYQVL010000157.1:0-5113 GCA_964420825.1 uncultured Sphingomonadaceae bacterium | reverse complement strand
TCCTTCATGCTGATCGAATTGACGATCGGCTTGCCGCTGACGCATTTGAGCCCGGCCTCGATCACCGACCATTTGGACGAGTCGATCATGAACGGCACTTTGGCGATATCGGGCTCGGCGGCGATCAGCTTCAAAAAGGTCGTCATCGCCGCTTCGGCGTCGAGCAGGCCTTCGTCCATATTGATGTCGATGATCTGCGCGCCGTTCTCGACCTGCTGGCGCGCGACCTCGACCGCGGCCTCATAATCGTCGCCGAGGATAAGGTCCTTGAAGCGCGCCGACCCGGTGACGTTGGTGCGTTCGCCGATATTGACGAAAGTGGCTGTCGATGTCGTCATAGGGCTGAATCAGGCCGCCAGCGTCATCGGTTCGATGCCCGCGAGGAATGTCCGGCCGATCGGCTCGGCGATCGGCCGCGGCGGCCTGCCCTTCACGACATCGGCGAGCGCCGCGATATGTTCTGGCGTCGTCCCGCAACAGCCGCCGACGATATTGACCAGCCCCTGATCGATCCATTTGCCGATCTTTTCGCGCGTGCGCTCGGGGCATTCGTCATATTCGCCGAGGTCGTTGGGCAGCCCGGCATTGGGATAGCCGATCACCAAGGTATCGGCGATGCCCGAGAGCGCCGCCAGATGCGGCCGCAGCCGGTCGGCGCCGAACGAACAGTTGAGCCCTACCGCCAGCGGCTTGGCGTGACGCACGGCGGCCCAGAACGCCTCGATCGAATGGCCCGAGAGATTGCGCCCCGACATGTCGGTAATCGTCATCGCCAATATCAACGGCAGTTCGGTCCCGATCCGTTCGCTCTCGTCCATCGCCGCCATGATCGCCGCCTTGGCGTTGAGCGTGTCGAATATCGTCTCGACGAGCAGGAAATCGGCCCCGCCTTCGACGAGCCCGGCGATCTGCTGCGCATAAACCCCCTTCATCTGATCGAAATCGACCTCGCGAAAGCCCGGATCGTTGACGTCGGGCGAGAGCGAGAGCGTCTTGTTGGTCGGCCCGATCGACCCGGCGACGAAGCGGGGCTTCTCGGGCGTCGAGGCGGCATCGGCGGCTGCGCGCGCAATCCGCGCGGCGGCGACGTTGAGTTCGTCGACGAGCGCCTCGTCGCCATAATCGGCCTGACTGATCGTCGTGCTGCTGAAGGTGTTGGTCGAGATGACATCCGATCCCGCATCGAGATAGGCGCGGCTGATTTCCTCGACGATCTGCGGCTGGGTCAGGCAGAGCAGGTCGTTATTGCCCTTCTGATCGAGCGCGAAATCGCGGCTTCCACGATAGCCGGCCTCGTCGAGCCCGTAATTCTGGATCGCCGTGCCCCAGGCGCCGTCGAAAACGAGGATGCGTTCGGTGGCGAGCGCACGCAACTGATCGGCCTTGCTCGTCATGCCGCCTTCTCCTCTTCGGTCTCGCCCCCGCGCATGCCGAGCAGATGGCAGATCGCATAGGCGAGCTCGGCGCGGTTGAGCGTGTAGAAATGAAATTCGCGGACGCCGCCGGTATAGAGCTTGCGGCAGAGTTCGGCGGCGACCGTCGCGGCGACGAGCTGGCGCGCCGCGGGCAGCGTATCGAGCCCCTCGAACAACCGCTCCATCCAGTCGGGTATCGCCGCGCCGCAGAGCCCGGCAATCTTGCGCGTCGTCGCGACATTCGAGATCGGCAATATGCCCGGAACGATCTCCGAATCGATGCCCGCCGCCGCCGCCGCGTCGCGAAAGCGGAAGAAGCATTCGGGAGAGAAGAAGAATTGCGTGATCGCGCGCGTCGCCCCGGCATCGAGCTTGCGTTTGAGATTGTCGAGATCGGTCTGCGGGCAATCCGCCTCGGGGTGAACCTCGGGATAGGCGGCGACCGAGATTTCGAACGGCCGCAGCGCCTTGATGCCGGCGACGAGTTCGGCGGCGCTCGCATAGCCGTCGGGGTGCGGTACGAACGGCGCGAAGGCGTCGTTCCGGCGTGGCGGGTCGCCGCGCAGCGCGACGATATGGCGGACGCCGGCATCCCAATAATCGCCGACGACCTCCTCGATTTCGGTCTTGCTCGCATCGACGCAGGTCAGGTGCGCGGCGGCGGCGAGCCCGGTTTCATGCGTAATCCGCCGCACCGTCGCATGGGTGCGTTCGCGCGTCGATCCGCCCGCGCCATAGGTAACCGAGACGAAGCGCGGATTGAGCGGCTCGAGCGTCTTGACCGAGTCCCAGAGCGTCGCCTCCATCTTCGCGGTCTTGGGCGGGAAGAATTCGAACGACACCTGCATATCGCCGGCGAGATCGGCATAGAGCGAATCGGCGAGCGCGCGCCGTGCCTCGTCGCCTTGGCTTGGCGAGCGCGTCACGCCGCGACGGCCTTGAGCTTGGGCTCGGGGCGGCGACGGCCGAGCCATAGCTTGACGGTCAGTTCGCCGCCCTCAAGCCGTTGGTGGAGGCCGCCGTCGATCCCCGCCTGCGCGAACCAGCGTTCGATCTGCGCGTCGTCGAAACCGAGCCGGGCATGGGCGTCGCGCGACCGCAATTCCTCGCGGTCGTGCGCGGCGAAATCGACGATCAACAGCCGCCCCGATTCGCGCAGCAGCCGCGCCGCTTCGGCGATCGCCGAAGCGGGCTGCTGGGCGTAGTGGAGCACTTGGTGGAGGATGATCGTGTCGGCCGATCCTCCGGGCAACGGCAGCGCATACATGTCGCCCTGGCGCACTTCGGCCTGCTCGACGAGCCCGGCCGCGGCGAGCTTGGCGCGCGCCAGTCTCAGCATTTCGGGGTTGCGATCGATCCCCAGAGCGCTGTCGGCGTCGCCCGCGAACAGTTCGAGAATCCGTCCGGTGCCGGTGCCGATGTCGATCAGCCGGCCGAGCGCGTCGTCGCCGAGCGCGCCGACCATCGCCGTCTCGACCTCGCTTTCGGCGACATGGAGCGAGCGGATCGCGTCCCACTCCCCGGCATGCGCATCGAAATAGGCTTCGGCGGCGGCGGCGCGATCGGCGCGCACGGCGGCGAGCCGCGCGATATCGGCGCGCGTCCAGTGATCGTCTCCGCCCGCGCCCCATGCGTCGATCGCCCGCAACAGCGGCGCGACGACCGCTTCGAGGCCAAGCCCGACGAACACCCAGCTGCCCTCCTTGCGGCGTTCGGCGATATCGGCGTCGACGAGGATTTTGACATGGCGTGAAACCCGCGGCTGGCTCTGGCCGAGCACCTGCGCGAGCTCGCCGACCGACAGCTCCATCGCGCGCAAAAGCGCGACGATCCGCATTCTGGTCGGATCGGCGAGGGCACGAAAGATATCGAGTTCGGCACGCATCCATAAAGACATAAAGATATCTTTATATGTGTCAACGACCTAATGGCGTCAGCGTCGGCGAATCGTCCGGCGCATCGCGGCGGCGGTGGGCTTGCCGGAATTGACTCGACAGGCCATGCCCGCAAGAGCAGTTGACGCCATTCTTCAATCTGTTGCGTCCGGAGTCCGAATCTTGCGTAAAGTCTTGTCCGCCTTACTGTTGCTGCTCGCGCTCGGCGCCTGCGCGACGACCCAGGCGGGGCCGAACGGCCTTGCCGATCGCGATCCGCGCGAAGGCTTCAACCGCACAATGTTCGAGGTCAACGACACCGTCGATAGCGTTACGCTGCGGCCGATCTCGCAGGTTTACCGCGCGATCGCTCCCCAGCCCGCGCGCCGCGGCCTCTCGAACGTCTTGCGCAATCTCACCGAGCCATGGTCGTTCGTCAACAACCTGCTCCAGGGCAAGCCCGGTCGCGCGCTGCGCAATCTCGGGCGGTTCATCGTCAACACGACGATCGGCGTCGGCGGCCTCGCCGACCATGCGACCGATCTCGGCATAGCCCCCGCGCCCGAGGATTTCGGCCAGACGCTCGCCGTCTGGGGCGTCGGCGACGGCGGCTACAGCTACACGCCGCTGCTCGGCCCGTCGACGAGCCGCGACACCTTCGGCACGATCGTCGGCTTCTTCGCCAATCCGGTCACCATCTTCTTCGATCGCGGGCTCGGTCTGAGCACGCAGGAGCAATTGGGCATTCTCGCCGCCGGATTCGTCAATGCGCGCGCCGAGCTCACCGAATCGGGTTTCGACGCCTTTCTCGATAGTAGCGCCGATCCCTATGCCGCCGTCCGCTCGGCCTATTTTCAGCAGCGCGAGGCGGCGATACTCGATCAGGATTCGTCGGGCCTGACCACCGAACATGGCGTCAACGCCGCCGAAGCGGCGGCGTTCGAAGCAGCGATCGAAGAGCTTCCCGAGGACGATGCCGGCGACGAGATACCGCCCGATCCGGATATCGCGGACGAATCTCCGGAAAATCCGACCGAGCCCGAATGAACGGGAGATAAATGCAATCTTGCTTTACCGCGAGCGGGACGTTAGGGACTCGCGACTGGTTTTCGGGGGGCATTCTCCGCTGGCCTGAGTCACGTTTTTACAACATCCAACTGTGGAGAGAAATACCCATGACCAAGACCTTTGCACTGCCGCTGATCCTCGCCGCCTCGCTCGGCCTCGCCGCTTGCGCCGAAGCCGATACGACCGCCGAAGACACCGGCGCCGCCGCTGACGAAGCCGCCGCCGACGTTGAAGCCACGACCGACGAAGCCATGACCGACATGGAAGCCGGCATCGACGAAATGGGCGACGCCGCTGGTGAAGCCGCTGCCGAAGTCGACGCCGCTGCCGACGATGCAGCCGCCGAAGTCGACGCCGAAATGTAATCGATTTCGTATCGATGAGATCAAGGGTCGCCCTCCAGCCGGAGCGCGGCCCTTTTTCTTGTCCGCTGCGATGACCGCCGAACGAAGGGACAGCGAATGAAATGGACGGCAGCGGCCCTGTTCGGGCTTATATTGGTGGCCGGATGCGGCGAAACCGATCCCGCCGAGGGCCTGACCCGCGCCGAAGAACGCGAACTCGACGCCGCCGCCGCCCGGCACGATCAGAGCCAGGCCGGCCATGAAGCGGCGATCGAGCAGCCCGTCGCGCAGCAAACCCCCGAAGACACGCGCGCCGAACATTGACGCCGCATATAAAAAGGGCCGGAAGCTTGCGCCTCCGGCCCTTCTTTTCGTCGGCGGAACCTGAGCTTTAGAAGCCCATGCCGCCCAT
>CAYQVL010000156.1:0-5120 GCA_964420825.1 uncultured Sphingomonadaceae bacterium | reverse complement strand
CATCTCGATCTCGCCGCGATCGACTGGCTCGAAGACTGGCTCGGGCGCTACAAGGGCGCGTTCATCGCGATCAGCCACGACCGGACGTTTCTCAAGCGCCTGACCAAATCGACCTTATGGCTCGACCGCGGGACGGTGCGGCGCGCCGAGATCGGCTTTGGCGGCTATGACGCCTGGGTCGAGAAAATCTACGACGAGGAAGCGCGCGCCGCCGTCAAGCTCGACGCCAAATTGAAGCTCGAACTTCACTGGCTCCAGCGCGGCGTCACCGCGCGGCGCAAGCGCAACCAGGGTCGGCTCGCCAAGCTCCACGAGATGCGCGCGGCGCGCGCGGCGATGCTTGGTCCGGCCGGCGCCGCCAAGCTCGCGATCGAGAATGACGATAGTCGCACCAAGAGCGTAATCGTCGCCGAGAATATCAGCAAGAGCTTCGGCGATGGCGACGAACAACGCACGATTATCCGCGATTTTTCGCTGCGCATCCAGCGCGGCGACCGGATCGGCGTCGTCGGCGCCAATGGCGCGGGCAAGACGACGTTGCTCAAGCTGCTCACCGGCGAGATCGAACCCGACGAAGGCAAGGTGACGCGCGCCAAGACCTTGGACGGCGTGATCATCGACCAGCAGCGCAGCCTGCTCTCCCCCGAAAAGCGCGTCCGCGACATCCTGGCCGAGGGCGGCGACTGGATCGAGGTGCGCGGCGCGAGAAAGCGCATCGAGGGCTATCTCAAGGACTTTCTCTTCGATCCCAAGCTCGCCGATGCCAAAATCGGCACCTTTTCGGGCGGCGAGCGCTCGCGGCTGCTGCTCGCACGAGAATTCGCCCGCAAATCGAACCTGCTCGTGCTCGACGAACCGACCAACGATCTCGACCTCGAAACGCTCGACCTCCTCCAGGAGGTGATCGCCGATTATGACGGCACCGTGCTCATCGTCAGCCATGACCGCGACTTTCTCGACCGCACGGTGACGCTGACGCTCGGGCTCGACGGTTCGGGCCATGTCGATATCGTCGCCGGCGGCTATGAGGACTGGGAAGCCAAGCGCAAACCGCGCGGCACAGCGAAAAAGTCCGCGACCAGAACCAACGCATCGCCGGCACCGGCCGCGCCGGCCAGACCCGCCAAGCTCAGCTACAAGGACCAGCGCGATCTCGACCGGTTGCCCGGCGAGATCGAGAAACTCGACGCCGAGATCGCGGCCGCCGAGCAAGCGCTCGCCGATCCCGATCTATACGCGCGCAATCCCGGCCGTTTCCATGCGCTGACCGAGCAGATCGAAGCGGCGCGGAAGCACCGCGAGGCGCATGAGGAGCGCTGGCTCGAGGTCGCCGAGATGGCCGAAACGCTGGAAAAAACTAGCTGAGCGAACGGCCGGCGCGGCCCGCCAACTCGATGACATATTGCCAGGCGACGCGTCCCGAACGCCCGCCGCGCCGCGCCGCCCAGCCGATCGCCTCGGCCTCGTCATAAGCAAGGCCGTAGTGGCGCGCATAGGCTTCGACCATGGCGAGATAATCGGGCCGGCCGGCGGCATGGAAACCGAGGCTGAGTCCGAATCGGTCGGCCAAAGCCAGCGAATCATCGCGTGCATCGCGCGGGTTCACCGGGTCGTCCTGCTCGGCCATCGAGCGCGGCACGATATGGCGGCGGTTCGAGGTAACATAAAGCCTGGCGTTGGCGGGCCGCGCCTCGGCGCCGCCTTCGAGCAATGAGCGTAGCGCGCGCGCGGCGGCGGCATCGCCGTCGAAGCCTATATCGTCGACGAAAAGGATGAAGGCGCGGTCCACCGACGCCAGCATTTCGAACAGATCGGGCAGGCTCGCGAGCCGGTCGGACGCGACCTCGACGAGCGCGATATCCTCGCCCTCGGCCTGCAGCGCGGCGAGCGCGCTCTTGGCGAGCATCGACTTGCCCGATCCGCGCGCGCCCCAGAGTAATATGTCATGCGCCGCGGCGCCACGCGCCAGACGGCGGGAGTTGCCGAGCACCGCATCGCGCTGCGCGTCAATCCCGGTCAGCAGCGCGAGCGGCAGCGGCGCGAAATGGTGCGCCGTGTCGAGCGCATCGCCGCGCCAGACATAGGCCGGATGCGCGCACGGATCGGCCATCGCCGGCGGCGGCGGCGCGAGCCGTTCGAGCGCGGCGGCAATACGCGAAAGGGGTTCTTCGGCCATCTCCGAAACGCTTAGCAGGGATGGTGCGCGCGAAGCCAGTGGTCAGACATGTCCCCGTTGGGGTTACCCGGCGCGCTCTATAATTGCGAGAGCAGCGCCTCGGCCTGCTCGCGCGCGGCGAATTGCGGCGACGCCAGCGCAGCTTCGGCGGCGCGGCGTGCCTGCGCGGTGCGCCCAAGCGAGGCATAGGCACGCGCCAGCCGCCACTGCGCAACGGCGTCGCCAGGCGTGCGATCGCGGGCCTTTTCCATCAGTTCGATCCCGCGCGCGCGCAGCCTCCCGCCGTCGAAGAGCACCCAGCCATAAATGCCGGCGATCGACGCATTGCGCGGGTCGAGCAGATAGGCGCGGCGGGCGAGCGCCTGCGCGCGTTCGCTTTGGCCGCTCTGGTGCCAAGCCCAGGCGAGATTGGCGAGCAGCGCCGCGTCGCGATCGCCGAGCCGCTCGCGTAACTGTTCGAGGATCGCCGCGGCGCGCCGCCAGTGGCCCGCCTGCAGGTTGATCTGCGCCGAAACCATCGCCGTCGGCACGCTGCGCGGATTCTGTTGGCGATAGAGCGCCAAGGTGCGGCGCGCCTCGTCGGGCTGTCCGGCGCGGAGCAGTGCTTCGACGAGGCGCAGCGCGACGGGCTCGGAAAAGCGGATATTGGCGGCGCTTGCATAGGCGGCTGCGGCCGCGCCGAAATCGCCGGCGGCGGCGAGCGCATCGCCATAGAGTATATGGGCATCGGGCGCGCCGGCATTGGCGTCGCGCAGCCGCTGCCCCCTGTCGAGCGCGTCGCCGACGCGGCCGAGCGCGAGATAGGCGCGGATCAACGCGACTTCGGCGGGCGCCCCGCCCTGCCGCGCCGCCTGTTCGAGCATCGCCAGCGCGATCTCGTCGCGCGGCCGTTCGCCGATCGGATCAGTGCCGCCGGCCGGATTGCCCGCGCGTTCGAGATAGGGAATCGCTCGGTCGAACGCGCCCTGCCGCTCCCAGGCCCGGCCGACCAGCGTCAGCATATAGCTGTCGGCATCGCTGCGATCGGCGAGCGGCCCGAGCGTCGCGATCACGCCGGAAAGGTCGCCCGAATGGAATTGCGCCGCCCCGAGCAGGCGCAGCGCGCGGCGATTGGCCGGCTGGGCTTCGACCAGCCGGCCAAGAGTGCGGATCGCCGATTGGTAATTCTGTTCGCGAAAATCGATCGCGGCCGAGAGCAGATCCATTGCCGGTTGCCCGTCGAGCCGCCCGTCGATCAGCTCGACGAGCCGCCGCGCGAGATCGAATTCGCGTGCGCGCGCGGCGAGCACGGCCTGGAGATAGAGCGCGCGCGCATTGCCCGGATCGCTTTCGAGGACCTCGCGCGTCACCGCGAGCATCTCGGTCGCCCGGCCCGCCTCGCCTAAAGTCGCCGCCAGCTCGAGCAGCGCGGGAATATCGCCGTCGTCGATTCCCAGCGCGCGCTCGAACCACGGCAGCGCCGCGACCAGCCCATATTGCGCGCGCGTCAGCACGCCGCGCATTACCAGCGCTTCGACATTGTCGACATCTAGCGCGACGGCCTTGTCGGCGGCGGCGATCGCTCCGGCAAGCTCACCTGTCGTCATCCGGAAGCGCGCGATATCGACCCATAATTCGCTATTTTCAGGATCGGTCTCGAGCGCGGCGTTAAAAGCTTGCGCGGCGGCCTCGACCTCGCCTGCGGCGCTCAGCGCGCGGCCACGCACGCGCCAGACTGCGGCGGCGAATTCGCGATCGATATCGCTCTGACCGGTTTCGTCGAGCGCGCGATCGACATCGCCCATCGCGAACGCGGCTTCCGCCAAAAGATGTCGCGTCCGCCCGGCGGCGACGCCGGCGGCGCGCGCGCGTTCGACCGTGCCGAGCGCGGCCTGCGCTTCGCCGAGCGCCAATTGGGTGCGCGCGAGCAGCAGCCAGGCGGTCTCGTCTCCACTGTCGGCCTGAACTGCGTTGAGCGCCTCGACGCGCGCGGTCCGCATGTCGCCGGCCTCGGCATAAGCCTGCGCGCGGGCGAGCGCGGTGGCGGGTTCGCCGCTTCGGCCGGCCACCATAATCAACACGACGAGGCCGAGCAGCGCCAGGCCGGTGACCAGCAGCAGCCGCATCGGCGGCCGCCGTGAACGGCTGGCCGATCGCGACCGGCGCCGCCTGCTCACGCGCTCATCTCATATTGTTTGAGCAGATCGTAGAGCGTCGGGCGGCTGACCCCGAGCGCCTTGGCGGCCTGGGATATATTTCCGTCGGAGCGCGAAAGCGCACTGCGGATCGCCTTGCGGTCGGTCGCCTCGCGCGCCGCCTTGAGATTGAGCGGCGCCTCGTCATTCACATCGCCGAAATCGAGATCGGCGGTGCCGACCAACTTGCCATCGGCCATGATCGCCGCGCGTTTGACCCGGTTTTCGAGTTCACGGACATTGCCGGGCCAGCTCCACTTTTCGATCGCCGCGAGCGCTTCGGGGGTAAAACCCTTGACCCCGCTCTTCATCTCGGCGGCATATTTGCCGAGGAAGTGCCGCGCGAGCAGTACCGCATCGCCGGCGCGCTCGGCGAGCGAAGGGATTTTGACGACAATTTCGGCAAGCCGGTAATAGAGATCGTCACGGAAGGTCTGCTGCGCGATCATCGCGTCGAGATCCTGATGCGTCGCGCAGACGATCCGCACATCGACCGCTATCGTCTTGCGCCCGCCGAGCCGCTCGACGACGCGCTCCTGGAGGAAACGCAACAATTTGACCTGCAGCGGAAGCGGGATGTCGCCGACCTCGTCGAGGAACAAAGTCCCGCCCTCGGCGAGTTCGATCTTGCCCTCGGTGGTCTTGACCGCGCCGGTAAAGGCGCCCTTCTCGTGCCCGAAAAGCTCGCTTTCGAGCAGGTTTTCGGGGATCGCGGCGCAGTTGATCGCAACAAAGGCCCCCTCGCGGCGCGGACTTGCGTCGTGAAGGCC
>CAYQVL010000155.1:0-5121 GCA_964420825.1 uncultured Sphingomonadaceae bacterium | reverse complement strand
GCCCGATGCGATTCAGTTCACGCCTGCACTGCCCAAGACCCGGAGCGGCAAGATCATGCGCCGCATCCTGCGCAAGATTGCCGAGGGCGATGTCAGCAGTCTCGGCGATACGAGCACGCTTGCCGATCCCGCGGTGGTCGATGAGCTGGTGGCGAACAGGGTCGGCTCAGAAAAAATCGCCACGTGACGATGAGCTATACCATCCCGATCCGGGACTGAACAGCTAGGCAGGAAGCCGCGCTACGCTATGGTTTTCGCCGCCTCGCCGCCGGGCCGTTTCGCCGCGGCATCGGACTTGCGGAGCAGTTCCTCGTCTTCTTCGTCATTATGTTCCGAACGCCGTTCGAGCGCCGCCTTCATCATCGCGACGATGGGGTCGGCAAGCGCGAGGCCGAGAATCCCGAATAGCGCCGAAAACAGGATTTGCGTCGACAGGGTCAGCGCCGGCGGCAGATCGACCGTCTGCTTGGCGACCAGCGGGATGACGACATAGCCATCGAGCGTCTGTACGCCGAGATAGATGATGAGCGCGTAGAGGCCGAGTTCGGGGCTTGCGCTCAGACCGACCGAAACCATCAGCACGCCGGCGATAAACGCGCCGATATTGGGGATGAACGCCAGCAGGCCCGTGATGATCCCGAGCAGCAACGCCATCGGCACGCCGACGATCGACAGCAGCAGCCAGGTCAGAAAACCTTCGAGCACCATGCCCGCGAGCCGCCCGGCGAGCAATCGCTGGAGTGTGTGGGTCATGTGCGCCGACATCCGGCGAAATTCCGGCCGGGTGCCGCGCGGCAGCATCCATTGCAAGCCGCGATCGTAGAGATCGGGTTCGGCGGCGATGAACAATCCGATGACCATCACCAGAAAAAGCGCGGCGATGCCGCCCAGCGCCGATCCGATCGCCGAGGTCAGGCTGCCGACCGATCCGAGAACCTGGCGTACGACATCGGTGACGTCGATATTTTGCGGTGTCAGTCCGAGCTCGTTCAGCCAGACGATCAGCAACTCAAACTGGGAAGTCAGCGTCTTGCTCAATTCCTCGGCTTGGGAAATGATTTCGAGTCCGGCGAGGAGCCCCACCCCGGCTATCCCGGCGAGCATGAGCAGCACGACGATGAGCAGCCGCCATCTGCGGGCGATTGGCAGCACAGGGTGCAACAGCTTGGCGCCGCCATCGAGCAGAGCGGCGAAGACGACGCCGCCGATGATCAACAGGATCGGCTGAGCCAGGAACCACACGAGGATGACGGCGAGCGCGACGATCGCCCAGGCCGAAGCCTTTTTGAGCTCTTTGCGGATGACCGGGTCATGGACCTCGGCAGGTCCTGCGCGGCCGTCAAACGGCCCGGGGTGATCGTTGCGTTCGCTCATTCGCCCTCTCTAATCCGCGTCGGGTGGAGGCCCGTGCCCGCCCGCCCGCCGCGCATCGCGGTGAACCAGCTGATCGGGTTATACCATTGGGTGGTTCCGTCGAGCGAGAAGGTGATGAATTCGGCCCGCCCGCCGATGGTTTCGACCGGGACGGGCCCGCCAAGTCCGCCCGCGGCAAGCGGCGCGCGGCTGTCGGCGGATTGATCGCGATTGTCCCCCATCAGAAATATCCGCCCCGCCGGCACCGTGATCGGACCGTAATAATCGGCCGGAGATGGCCCGAGGTCGACGGTATCGTAATATCGCCCCTCGGGCGTATATTCGCGATAGACGGGCATCCGGCAGACGCGCTCGCCGCGGCTGTTGGTAGCCGCGAGCGCGGGAAAGTCGTTGCAGGGAACATTGGCGTCAATCGGGATCATCGCGGGCTCGCGCTGTTCGCGGCGCAAGGGCCGGCCGTTGAGGATGACGGCGCCGCCGCGTACCTCGATGGTGTCGCCGGGCAGCCCGACGACGCGTTTGATATAGTCCGAGCTGGCCCCGCGCGGCACGGTAATGACGATATCCCCGCGTTCGGGCATCCGGCCGAACAGCCGCCCCTGAATAAACGGCAGAACATGAAAGGACGGCGAGACATAGGACCAGCCATAGGGATATTTGGTCACCACCAGACGATCTCCCTTGATAAGCCCGGGCATCATTGATTCGGACGGGATATAAAAAGGCTTGGCGACAAGGCTGTGGAAAGCGAGCACGGCCAATATGAGCCAGAAGATCCCTTTGATCTCGCCCCACCAGTCGGTCGGTTTTTTCTCCGGATCGGCGGCGGCGTCCTCGCCTGCCGGTTGGGCATAAATCGCCGGATCTTTGTCGTTCACGCTTTCTTCGTCCACGGATTGGTCACTCGCTCATAATCGGTCGGGCATAAAGGATGACAAAGGCTTGCGCCCATGGATGTTCGTCGGTCAACGTCAGGTGCACCTCCGTCCGGTGACCGGGCGGAGTCAATGCGTCAAGCCGAAGTTGAGCTCCCCCGGCCAGTGCGAGCGTCGGCGCGCCCGACGGCGCGTTCACTACACCGATATCGCGCATGAACACACCCTTGCGAAAGCCCGTCCCCACCGCTTTGGAAAACGCTTCCTTGGCTGCGAATCGCTTCGCATAGGTTCCCGCCTTGGTAAACGGTCGCCGTGCGGCCTTTTCACGTTCGATCTCAGTAAAAACGCGGTGTTCGAAGCGTTCACCGAAGCGGTCGAGCGAATTTTGGATGCGTTCGATGTTGCAGAGATCGGAGCCGATACCGACGATCATCTTGCGGCATCCATCAGCTCGCGCATCCGCCCGATGCTTGCCTCCAGCCCGGTGAAAATTGCTTCGCCGATCAGAAAATGGCCGATATTGAGTTCTGCGAGTTGCGGGATTGCGGCGATAGGCGCGACATTGTCGAAGGTCAGGCCATGGCCTGCATGCGCCTCGATGCCGTTTTTGGTAGCGAGCGCGGCGGCGTCGGCTATGCGGCGCAGTTCTGTGGCTTGGGCGTCGCCCTCTAGCCCACAATAGGCGCCGGTGTGAAGTTCGACGACCGGAACGCCAAGCCTGATCGCCGCTTCGATCTGCGCCGGATCGGGCTCGATAAACAGGCTCACGCGAATATTGGAGGCCTTGAGGTCGGCGACGAAGGGGGCGAGATGATTGTGTCCGCCAGCCGCATCGAGCCCGCCTTCGGTCGTCCGTTCCTCGCGTTTTTCCGGAACGATACAGGCAGCGTGGGGGCCGTGGCGCAGCGCTATGCCGAGCATTTCATCGGTCGCCGCCATTTCGAGATTGAGTGGAATGGTCAGTGCGCCGATTAGTCGATCGATATCGTCATCGGTTATATGGCGGCGGTCTTCGCGTAAATGCGCGGTGATTCCGTCGGCGCCGGCCTTGGCCGCTTCGAAAGCCGCACGCACCGGATCGGGATGATCCCCGCCGCGCGCGTTGCGGATCGTGGCGACATGATCGATGTTGACGCCGAGGCGCAGATAAGGGGTCATGGTGCGTCCCAATGGCAGGCGGCGAGCGCAAGCAGATCGTGCGCAAAGCCTTCGCCGCGCCAGATATCGCCGAATTCGAACTCGCCTTCGGCGCGGTTGGTGAAGGCGATGATCGTCATATCGGTCTCCGGCAGGATGAAGTTGCGGCCTTGGACACCGCGGATTGCGCCGCGCCGCGCGACGATCCGAACTGGCTCGCGGCATCCCGTCAGCGGCGCCCGGTAAACCCACTGGCCCAATGCAGCATAGCCGATCGCGGGATCGCCGGTCCACATTTCCTCGCGCGCATCCTCGTCGAGCAATGTTTCAGTCATCAATGCGCGATCGAAGCGCCAGAGGTCGAGGAGCGTCCCGTTGAGCCCTCCCGCCGCGCCATAAGCTGCAAACGCGATTGCCGGTTCGGGCTGTCCAAAGTCAAAGCCCGCAACGGTCGCGCGATCATCGGGAAAGAAGGCGGGGCTGCCCGGAATTCGGTCAACAACCAGCTTCGAGAGGCGCGCGCCGGTGACGCGCTCGAGCAATCCGCCAAGGACGATATAGTCGCAATTGTTATAGTGATAGCCGCCCGGTTCGGCGCGCGAGGGACCGGCGCAATAGCCATCGGCGCCTGTCCGATCGGCCCATTCGTGCGTGTAGAAGAGCGGCAGGCCATCGGCATTGGGCGGCGTATCGTCGGGATCGGGGAGCCCCGAGCGATGTTGAAGGAGCTGACGGATGGTGATCGTATCGCGATTTACATTTGGAAAATCGGGCCAATAATCGGCGATCGGCGCGTCGAGCGCGAGCCGCCCCGCGGCGACTTCCTGCATCGCCAGCGTTGCGACGATCTGCTTGGTGATAGAAGCCCAGCGCCAGCGCGCTTCGAGCGTGTGCATTTCTCCGCTTCCGGGGCGGATCTCGCCAAATGCGCGCTCGTAAATGATGGTATCGCCGCGCGAGACGAGAATAACACCGGCAAAGTTGCTCGCCTCGACCATCCGTCCGATTTGCGCCGGATCGAAGGCCTGCGCCGGGCTTGCACAGGCTAAAGCCAGCAGCGCCGGGAGAGACGTAACCCTCCGGATCACGCAGCGCGACTGCCCGGCTTGACCGCGGGGATAGCGGCCAGCGCCTCGGGAACGTCCTCAGGAGCGTAGCTTTGAATGTCGAGCGTTACCAGCGGATAGAAGGGGACGCCGATACGCGCGACACCGTTTGAGCGATCGACGAGCGCGGCTTCGGCGATCACTTCGCCGCCCGCCTTTTCCACCGCCGATATCGCTTCGCGCGACGAGAGGCCGGTGGTCACGACATCTTCCACCATCAGCACCTTTTGTCCCGGCTCGATGGAAAAGCCGCGGCGCAACTCGAACTCGCCATCCGGCCGCTCAAGGAAAATCGCTTCTAGTCCTAGCGCGCGGCCCATTTCATGACCGATAATGACACCGCCCATCGCCGGCGAGACCACAATATCGATAACCGCGCGCAATTCGCGCGGCAGCTTGCTGGCGAGCGACGAGGCGAGGCGCGAGGCGCGTTTCGGGTCCATGAGAACACGCGCGCATTGCAGATAGCGCGGACTGTGCTTTCCCGAGGACAAAATGAAATGCCCTTCGAGCAACGCTTGGGCGGCGCGGAATTCGGCGAGAACCTCGTCTTCGGTCATCCTGGTTTTGCTCCTCGTCAGCGGCGCGCTTGATAGGCGGGCGGCAGGAATGCTTCAAGCGGCCAT
>CAYQVL010000154.1:0-5123 GCA_964420825.1 uncultured Sphingomonadaceae bacterium | reverse complement strand
CGCCCTTTTCTTCGGTGGTGGCGGTGCGCACGGCTTCGGTCAGCCGCTCGGCGTAATAAAGTGGCGAGGGGCGGCCGACATAATGTTCGAGCAGGTTGTCAAACTCTGCCTTGAATGCCGGATCGGCTTGGGCGGCGCGATAATGTTTTTCGAGATCGAGGACGAGCGGCATCAGGGTTTCGGCGACATAGCGGCCGCCGAAATCTCCGAAATGCCCGTTTTCGTCGGGCTGCGTCCTGTAGCTGTTGGGTGCCGGCAGGATCATAGCTGCTTAACGGCGTCGAGGAATGCGGCGATCTTGGCGACGTCCTTGATGCCGGGCTCGCTTTCGACTCCTGACGATATATCGACGAGCGAGGCGCCGGTTATGTCGATCGCCTCGGCGATATTGTCGACGGTAAGCCCCCCAGACAAGCCCCAAGGCATCCGGTGCTTGTAGCTCTTGAGCAATTTCCAGTCGAACGCGATGCCCATGCCGCCGGGAAGCCGCGACGCCTTGGGCATGCGCGCATCGAACAAAATGCGATCGGCGACGCCCTCATAGCGTTTGGCGCGTTCGAGATCGCTGGCGCCGCTGACGGGGATCGCCTTCCAGATATCAACACCGTGGCGCGCACGAATGGCCTTGAGCTTCTCGGGCGTTTCGCTGCCATGGAACTGGAGGACGGTGAGCCGTCCGGCGGCGATCGCGCGCTCGAGCAGCGATTCATCGGGATCGACAAATATTCCGACGCGCTTCATGCCCTTGGGAGCGGCCTTGGCAATGGCCGAGATATCGCGCGGCCGGACGTTGCGCGGGCTGGGATCGAAGAATACAAAGCCTGCATGGCTGGCGCCATGTTTCGCCGCCGTCGCGACAGCTTCGGCCGTGGTCAGGCCGCAGATTTTCACATCGATGTCTGTCATGTGGCTCAGAGCGTCGCTTCGATCGCCCGGACCGCAATATCAGGTTCGTCGGCCTGTGTAATCGGCCGGCCGATAACGATGATCGATGCGCCGGCATGGAGCGCATCGGCGGGCGTTACCGTGCGCTTTTGATCGGCGCTGTTGCCGTTGATCGGGCGAACGCCCGGGACAACGAAAAAGCCGCCAGGCCATAGCTTCTTGGCGGCTTTGACCTCTCGGCCCGAACAGACGACTCCGTCGAGGCCTGCCTCGCGGGCAAGTTCGGTAAGTCTGGCGACCTGGTCATGCGGCGATCCGTCGATCCCCGTTTCGTGGATATCCTCTTCGTCGAGGCTGGTCATTACCGTAACGCCGACAACCTTTGTGTTGATCGGGGCCGCGGCTTTGGCGTCTTCCATCATGGCCCGCCCGCCCGCTGCGTGGACGGTCAATATGGCTGGCTCTATCGGCCGCAGCGCCTGGATCGCCTTGGCGACGGTGTTGGGAATATCGTGGAGTTTCAAATCGAGAAAGATCGGCAGATCCAGCGCCGCTATTTCCCGCAAACCCGCCGGGCCGTTGGCGGCGAAGAACTCGAGGCCGAGCTTGATACCGCCGACATGATTGCGGACCGATAGGGCGATCGCTTTTGCGCGCTCGATATCGGGAGTGTCGAGCGCAATGAAAATCGGGCTCCTCATCCTTGATCGCCCGGCGGCATCGGCCGATCAAGCGTCAGTTCGGAAGACTCTGCGCCTCCGTCGCCGGCAGCGAAGCGTTCGGGTGCCCGGAAATTCTGCAATCCGCGCGCGTCGGCGAGCTCGCGCTCGACCGTGTCGAGCCGGCGCGAGACGCGCCAGTTCTTAGCGCGATAATAGATCAGCGTCGGTACCAGACCGATCAGAAAGAAAATCAGCATCAGCAGCGGCTTCTTGGTTTCCCACACCAGCCCGCCCCACAGCTCGATTTCGATGGGGAGCCAGTTGTTCAACGAAAACACGACGGCAACCACCGTCAGCACAATCCAGAAAAGTGTCTTGAGAAAATTCATTGCGATCCCGTTTTACGATGCCGCCGACAATAGTGGGATCGAGCGGCAATGGCCAGCGTGGCTGCAACTTGTTAGGCGTCGTTGATTCGTTAGCCAATCTCGCTCTCAAGTTGCCCAAACAATGCCGAAATATTCTTCAGCCGCCCTCGCTCTTCGTCGAGAATGGCGCGAAAGGCCTGCGTTTTGAACTTCGCAACCCGTGCGGGGGGAAGGCATTTCCCTTCGGGCAGTGTCGAAACGACGATGTCGATCACCCGTTCGGCGCCATGCAATCGGCCCCAAAGATAATCGTTTTCGCGATAGGCACGGCTGAAGAAGGCGCCGAAACTATTGAATTGAATGCCCTTGAGACATGTTTCGGCGCCGCCTTCGCGAATCGACGGAGCGTCTTCGGGGGCAATCCGATCGACCTTGATCGGATCGAACTCCTCGAGACCCTCTCCCTGAAGCAGCGGCAGCGTTGCAATGTCGTAAAAAGGAAAACCGAGATAGGCGAGCATGAGAACGCGCCGTTCATGCTTGGGCAGCGCGCAGAAAGCCTCAACGAGCAGCTCCTCGGCGCGGCTGTCGGTTGCAGCAAGGTCGCGCGCTAACGCTAATGCGTCCAACGCCGCTTCGGCATCGCCAGCAGCATTCCGAGCGACATCGGCCATCTCTTCGCCATAAAAATCAGTCCGTTGAGGCTCGATATAATCGCCGAGCGCTTCGAATATCGCCGTTTGCGCCGTTTCCAGCGGAGCCGGTTCGATGCTGTCGGATTCCTCGATCTGCCCGAGCCGGCGGAGCAGAAAGCGTAATCGCCTGATCCGGAAATTGAGGTCGTGGGTTCGAAAAAAGGCTATCGCCGCGTCGCTCGCGTGGCCAACGGTGAACGCACCGGCATCTTCGAGTTCGAGCGTACGAATATGGGACCAAAGCGATTCGCGAAGTTGGCGTTCTTCACGACCGTCTATTCCGGCGAGCGCCACGAGCATCGCGACGATTTCCTCGACAATCGCCGACAATTTGAGATGCCCGTAGGATGCATATGCATAACCGGCTTCGCGAGCCGCAAGATGCTGCGCTTTTTCGCGCCACCCACTGAGTCGCGACACGGTCGGGCGGTTGAGGAAAAGGGTTCGTCCAAAAACCCGCTCGATTGTCGTCTCGACTTCGGGCCGAATGGCATCGACGATGCGCTGCATACGCCTGATTCGCCGTGAACGTCGCTCGATCGCTTCGAGATTGTCGGCGATCGGCTGTTCGCGCGGAATGTCGGACAGCGCGCCGAATATTGCCCGGAAGAAGCCCGGCCGCTTGTCGTCCGCGTCGCCGAGCGCGATGCTGCGGCGGCCGGGTTTGGGATCGATATAGACGAAACGTCGGTCGACTTCGCGCCGCGCCGGGCGATTGCGCAGCGCTTCGATTGCCGGCGCGAATGGCGCATTTGCCAGCACCGAGCCATCGATGAGCGCCGTCGATTCGACAGTGCCCGCGGCGCTTTGGTAGGGGAGCGCATGCGCCAGAAACTGCGCGCGGTTCGGCCAATCGAGACCGCGCTCGTCAAGCACCGCATCGAGTTCGCCGACGGTAAAGGGCGGGAAGGCCCCTGGAAAGCTGGCCGTTGCGCGGGCGGCAAAGCTCAGGCTCGCAATATCGCCAAGGGTGCGCGGTTCATAGCCATGGTCGGTAAACGACAGCGTCAACCTGTGTTCGGTTTCGACAATCTCCGGCGGGCTATGGAGTTGGAGGTGTTGGGGATAGCCGTGAAAATCGGTAACCGTGACGAAGAGATCGAGCGGCTGACCCGCGGGAAGCAGCGGATCGGATGCTTCGGGTTCTTCCATCGCGTCGAACGCGTCGAACAGCAGACCAGTAAATTCCTTGCCGCCGAATGGTGGTTGAAACCATTTGGCGCGGACGAATTGAGAAAGCTTGGCACTGACTTCTTCTTGCGCCGCAGGATCGACCGTGGTGACGACCGCGCCGCCGCGCCGCCGTGCAACCATCCAGGCAATCGGCACCGCCCAGAATTTGGTAAAGCGCGTCAAGGGTCGTTTATCGGCGGCGAGCAGCACGTCGACGTCGGCCTGGTCGAGCCACAATTCGGTTAGCGGATCGAGCGAATGGCCGCTGGCGATCGCTTGCGCCAAGAATATTCCGTTGATGCCGCCAGCACTCGCCCCGGCGATGATGTCGACCATTGCGCGCAGCCTTACCCCGCAATCGCTTTCGATCGCCTGCAACAATTCTCGATAGACGCGCTGCGAGGTTGTCGCGGGCTCAAGTCCGTCGTGGAAAGCGCGGCTCGCCTTGGCAAGGCGCCAAATTTCCTTGGTAATGCCATGCATATAGACGGCTAGGCTGATGCCGCCGTAGCAGATAAGGGCCAATCGCAGCTCTTTTTCGCGCATTGCGGCAGAACGTGACAGGCGCGTGCGCTTTTGTCGAGCGCACTCGGGCAATCGCCAGACTAATTCGAGCTAAATCGAGCGGGCGGAATGAGGATGTGGATCGCCGTTCCTTGTTCCTCGCCCGACTCGATTTCGATATGGCCGCCCGATTGCTCGAGGGACCGCCTCCGTCGTACGGGCGCTCCGGTGTATAATTTGTCCCATAGTGCATCCTTCCATGCCTGTGAGGATGTGATGCACCATTAAATACCGCGACCAAACACCTAGCCAAATGGGACAATAGTATTGGCTGTGTCGTGCCCAATATCGGCATGCCCGAGCCAGGCAATTCCCGAAACCGTGCACCAATGTCGCACGATCTGCTCGGCGGTCATGCCGAAATCGACGTCGTTTTCAAGAATGTCGCTGCAACGACCCAACCGGATACCGGCCACCTCGCGAATCGCCGAATTGGCCGTGACATGATGCATGGCGCGATCTATTGCATAAAGATATTCAGATACTTCCTCGAGCATTAATATATGATTTCTTAGGCTCGGTTGAAGCGGCGTTCCAACCAGATGACTGAGCACGGTCAGATTGAACGCGGCGGCGGGATGGCCATCGGCAAGACTCGGTTCGAGACTGGACGGATCGCGATCGACGAGCCAGCGAAGCGCGCGTTCGACGGCTATATTTCCGTCCTCTCGGACGATATCCTGGCACATGGGGCCGTGCGCGACACGGTAACCTGCGGCATATAGTGCGGCAAGTAGCGTTCCGCCGTCGCTATAGCCTAGATAGACCTTTTCGTG
>CAYQVL010000153.1:2657-5161 GCA_964420825.1 uncultured Sphingomonadaceae bacterium | reverse complement strand
GACGATCGGTTAGATGGCCGATCTCGACGCGGCGAGCCTTGAAGACGTCCAGGGCTGGTTTCGCCAGCATTACGGCCCCAACAACGCCGTTCTCGTGCTCGCCGGCGATATCGACGCGGCGACCGCACGATCGCTCGTCGAGCGCTATTTCGGCGACATCGCGCGTGGCCCCGAAACCGAACAGACCGATCCCGGCATCCCGACGCTGGAAGCGCGCCGCGAAATCCTGATGCACGACAATGTCGCAACCACGCGGCTCTATCGCACCTGGGTCATTCCCGGGCTCAACGATCCAGCGACGACCGATCTCGATGTCGCCGCTACCGTCTTTGGCGGGCTCGCGAGCTCGCGGCTCGACAACATCCTCGTCCGCGACGAGCAGACCGCCGTTGCCGTGCGCGCCTTCGTCCAGCCGTTCGAATATTTGAGCCTGCTCGAAGTGCAGGTCGATGTCGCGCCGAGTGCGGACGCCGCCGCTGTATCGGCGCGGCTCGATGCGCTGCTCGCCGATTATATCGCCAACGGCCCGAGCGAAGACGAAGTCAACCGCGTCGCCATGCAGGAAGTCTCGGGGAGGATCGCCGGTCTCGAATCGGTCGGCGGCTTCGGCGGCAAGGCCGTGCTGCTTGCGCAGGGCGAACTCTATTCGGGCGACGCCGGCTATTATCGCACCCAGCTCGAACGCTATGGAGCGGTGACGCCCGAGAGCGTTCGCGCGGCGATGCAGCGCTGGCTGACCCGGCCGGTGCTCGCGACGCGCGTCGATCCTGGCGAACGCGGAGCCTATGAGGAAGCCGGCTCGGTCGCCGGCGAGCGTAACGGCGGGCTCCATAGCCCGGCTTTCTATCTCCAGCCCGGCGAAGATCCCGATGCCGCGGCAGCGCCGGCCGCTTCGGCGAGCACGCGCGCCCAGCCGCGCCCGGTGGTCGGCGAGATCACCGATCTCGATTTTCCCGAAGTCGAACGCGCTACCTTGTCGAATGGCGTCGCGATCCGCTTCGTGCGGCGCACGGCGGTGCCGACGATCCTGACCCAATTGAGCTTCGACGCAGGCAATGCCGCCGATCGCGCCGACCGGCTCGGCACGCAGTCGCTGATGCTGGCGCTGCTTCCCGAGGGTACGACGACGCGCGACTCGCTCACCATCGCCGAGGCTCAGGAGCGGCTCGGCGCGTCGATCAACACCAGCGCGTCGGTCGATCGCACGACGATCGGGCTGTTCGCGTTGACCCCCAATTACGGGCCGTCGCTCGATCTGCTTGCCGATGTCGTCCGCAATCCGGCCTTCGCGCCTTCCGAGGTCGAACGCCTGCGCGCAACCCAGCTTTCCGCGATAACCGCCGAGCTGACCTCGCCTTCGGGGCTCGCTAGCCGTAATTTGTGGCCGCGCCTCTTCGGCGCCGCGCACCCCTATGGCCGTCCGGTCAGCGGCCTCGGCTCGCCCGATACCGTCGGCGCGATCACGCGCGACGATCTGCTCGCCTTCCACCGCGGCTGGATTCGGCCCGACAAGCTCTCGATTTTCGTCGTCGGCGACAGCACGCTCGACGAGGTCGTCGCCGCGCTCGAACCGCGCTTCGGAAGCTGGCGGGGCGAAGGCGACGCGGGGCTCAAATCGCTCGCCGCGCCGATCGCCGAGGCGATGCCGCGGATCATCCTCGTCAACCGGCCCAATTCGCCGCAATCCTTTATCTATGGCGGCGAAGTCCTCGCGCTCGCCGGGACCGACGAAATGTTGCCGCTGCTGACCGCCAACGAAGCGCTCGGCGGAAGCTTCCTTGCCCGGCTCAACATGGATTTGCGCGAAACCAAGGGATGGTCCTATGGCGTGCGCGGCTCGGTCAACCGCTTCGCCGGTCCGGTCAGCTATACGATCGCCGCGCCGGTGCAGGCCGATCGCACCGGCGACTCGATCGCCGCGATGCGCGAGCAGATTGCGGCTTTCCTGACCAGCGACGGGGTCCGCCCCGAAGAATTCGACCGTGCGATCACGGGTAACATTCGTAGTCTGGCGGGAAGTTTCGAGACCTCGGGCGACGTCATCGCCGGCATGCAGCGCAACGAGCTGTTCGGCCGATCGGACGACTATTATGACGACATTGCCGAAATGTACCGCGGGTTGACCCGGCCCGAACTCGATGCCGCGGCGCGCGCGGCGATCGATCCCGAAAAGTTCATCTGGGTCGTGGTCGGCGATGCCGCGCAAGTCCGGCCTCAACTTGACGCGCTCGGATTAGCTGTAGAAACAGTCGGTGTCGAATAATTGACGTTAACGTAAGGAAGGAACACCCATGACAGATGTAAGCGGAGTTTGGGACTCGACGGTCAATTCGCCGATGGGCGAACAGAAGGCGACGATGAAACTGGAGCAGGACGGCGACACGGTCACCGGTTCGGCCGCGGGCGCGCAGGGCTCGGCCGATATCCAGGACGGCAAGGTCGATGGTGACACCTTCACCTGGAAGCAGGACATCACCGTGCCGATGCCGATGACGCTCGAAGGC
>CAYQVL010000153.1:0-2647 GCA_964420825.1 uncultured Sphingomonadaceae bacterium | reverse complement strand
GCACCGCCACGGTCGCCGGCGATTCGATGACCGGCAAGATCAAGGCCGGCGCATTCGGCGACATGCCGTTTTCGGCCAACAAACAGGGCTGACGCGCGGCTGACGCGCGGCTAGAACAGCTGCGTTACATGCCCCATTTTGCGACCCGGGCGCGCCTCCCCCTTATTGTAAAGGTGGAGGTGCGCCCGGTCTTTTTCGAGCCAGGATTGCGCGCCGTCGGCATCGCTGCCGATAATGTTGGTCATCTCGACGCGCGCGGCGGTGAGCGCGGTCGAGCCCAGCGGTAGCCCGCAAATCGCCCGGATATGGTTTTCGAATTGCGAGGTCGCCGCGCCTTCGATCGTCCAATGGCCGCTATTGTGGACGCGCGGCGCCATTTCGTTGAACACCGGCCCGTCGCGTCCGGCGAAAAACTCGATCGTCAGCACGCCGACATAGTCGAGCGCGTCGGCGACCTTGCGCGCGAGATCGCTCGCCGCGGCTTTCTGCTGCTCGATCAGTCCGCCGGCGGGCACGATCGAACGAGCGAGGATGCCGTCGTCGTGGGAATTGTCGGGGGCGTCGTAAAAGCGCACCGCCCCATCATGGCCGCGCGCCAGCACAATCGAAAACTCCTGTTCGAAGGGTACGAAGGCTTCGAGCACCGAGGGCCGTTCGCCGATCTCGGCCCAGGCCTGCCCGGCTTCGCCGGCCGATTCGATCCGGATCTGACCCTTGCCGTCATAGCCGAAACGGCGCGTCTTGAGGATCGCGGGCGCGCCGATCGCTTCGAGCGCGGCGGCAAGGCTATCGACCGAATCGATCGCGCGATAATCGGCGGGGCGGCCGCCATGGATGACGATATAGTCCTTTTCGGCGAGCCGGTCCTGCGCGAGTTCGAGCGCATCGATCGCAGGATGGACGGGCGTCGTGTCCGCCAACGCGCGCAGCGGCGCGCCGGGGACATTCTCGAGCTCGTAGGTGACGATATCGACCTCCGCCGCGAACGCCGCCAGCGCCGCGCCGTCGTCATAGGTTCCGCGAACGTGCCGGGTCGCGACATCGGCGGCGCACGGTGCCGCTTCGGGCGCGAATATATGACAGCGATAGCCGAGTTGCGCGGCGGCGACGCTCAGCATGCGCCCGAGCTGACCGCCGCCGACGATGCCGATAGCCGAGCCGGGGGCCAGCCCCGAAACCATGGTCATTCCGCCGGGTCTTCGCCGACGCCGTCGGACTGCGCCTGGCGCCAGGCGTCGAGACGGCCGGCGAGATCGTCGTCAAATGCTGCAAGTATCGCCGCAGCAAGAAGCGCAGCATTTTTAGCCCCCGCCACGCCGATCGCCAGCGTCCCGACGGGGACGCCGGCGGGCATCTGGGCGATCGACAGCAAGCTGTCCATGCCCTTGAGCGCTTTCGATTCGACCGGCACGCCGAGCACCGGCAGCCGCGTCATCGACGCCGCCATGCCGGGCAGGTGCGCCGCGCCGCCGGCCCCCGCGATGATCGCCTTGAGGCCGCGCGCCGCGGCGCCCTTGGCATAGTCGTAGAGCCGGTCGGGTGTGCGGTGCGCCGAAACCACCTTGCATTCGTGCGCGATGCCGAGCTCGGCGAGAATGTCGGCGGTATGGCGCATCGTCTCCCAGTCGGAGCGGCTGCCCATGATGATGCCGATAAGGGGGGTGTCGGTCATGCTTCGTCCCGCGTCAGCGCGTTGGAGAAGCGATTTTGTCTAGTGCGAACGGCGCGTCGGCGCAATCGCTAGCGCTCGGAAAGATAATAGCGCTCGTCGGCGGTAAGATCGTCGGCGAGATCGTAGACGATCGGCCGGCCGGTCGGGATTTCGAGCCCGGTTATCTCGTCGTCGGGGATTTGCGAAAGATGCTTGACGAGCGCGCGCAGCGAATTGCCGTGCGCCGAAATCAGCACCCGCCGGCCGCTCCTGAGGGCGGGCGCGATATGCGTCTCCCAATAGGGCAAGACGCGATCGATGGTATCCTTGAGGCTTTCCGATTTGGGCACATCGACGCCGGCATAGCGTCGGTCCTTGCTCAGATCGTACGGGCTTCCGGCATCCATCGGCGGCGGCGGGGTATCGAAGCTGCGCCGCCAGACATGGACCTGATCGTCGCCATGCTTGTCGCGCGTCTCCTGCTTGTCGAGCCCGGTCAGCCCGCCATAATGGCGCTCGTTCAGGCGCCAGTGCTTCTCGACGGGCAGCCACAGCCGGTCCATCTCGGCCTGCGCCAGATGGAGCGTGCGGATCGCGCGCGTCTGAAAGCTGGTGAAGCAGAGATCGTGATCGATGCCCTTCTCGCGCATCAGCACGCCCGCCGCCTTGGCCTCGGCGACGCCCTTGCCGGTGAGATCGACATCCCACCACCCGGTGAAGCGATTTTCGAGGTTCCACTGCGACTGGCCGTGGCGGATAAGGACGAGTTGCGGCATAAGCGGGCTCCGATAGGGATGGCGTGTCTTTAAAGAAGACAAACGCATCTGAGAACCGTTTGTCCGAACGAAGCAACGCGCATCATGCCGATCGAACGCCGTTCGATACTCTATTGAGGCCCCGGCGGCGCGTTCGAGCGATCGGGCGGGATTATGCGGGACGGACGACATAACTATACAAACTATACAGGGGTCGGGGGATTTTGAGCGTCGCCCGCGG
>CAYQVL010000152.1:0-5184 GCA_964420825.1 uncultured Sphingomonadaceae bacterium | reverse complement strand
ATCGCAGCGCGCGAGCGGATCGCGAAATTGCCCTCAAGCCGGCGATCCTCGAAGGCCGCTCTCGCGGTGAGGTTCATTTCGGGTGCGGTCAGCCGCTGCGCGAGGCCGGGATCGAGCAGCGGGCCGGTGCGGACAAGCCCGCCGAGCGTATAGGCGCCCTCGCGCGCGGCAAGATTGAGATTGGCGACGCGCTCGGTGCCGCTGTCGACGAGCGCGCGCCCCTCCCAGCTCGTCCAGCTGCCGCTCCCCGAAATGTCGATGGCCAGCGCCTCGTCGATCCCGGTCAGTCCGGCGATGATGCCGCTCTCGGGCGCGGCGAGCTGGATGTCGATATCGAAAACATCGCCATCGGGCTCGGCGTCGAGATCGAGGACGATCCGCTCGCCGGTGCCATAGGCCTCGCCGCGCAGATGAACGACAGCGCGGCCAGCGCGGATATCGGCGCTGCCGGCAATCGCCGCGTCGCGCTGTTCGCCGGCCACCGCTTCGCCGAAGCGGAAGCGGGCGACGTCGAGATTGGCGACGAGGATGTCGAAGCCCGGAAGAATGGGTTGTGGCTCGGCCGAGGGGATCAGCGCCGGAATGCGATGGAGGATGACGAGATCGGACGTCGCGCTTTCGATGCGCAGCCGGTTATCGAAGATGAAGGCGAAGGGCCTCCAGTCGATAGCGATTTCGGGCGCCTCGAAAAACAACCCCTCGGGATCGTAGAGGCGCAGATCGGAGATCGTCATCGCGCCGTAGATAGAGCCGTCGATCCGGCCGATGCCGATACGCAGGCCATTGGCGGGCTCCAACGCCTCGATCCGGTCGATGATGAAGCGGCGGCCCGGCGGCGTATCGATGGCGACGAGCGCGACGACGATCAGCGCGAGCAGCGCCGCGACGCCGCCGATCAGCCAGCGCTTCCAGCCCCGGCGACGGCGCGGCGCCGGCTTGACCTGGTCGAGCGTTTCCCCCGGCGCAGTCGCCATCTAAAAGGCCTGACCCAGCGAAACATAGACGCCGATGATCGGATCGCCGGGCTGCGGGTTGAGCGGCGTGGCGAGATCGATACGGATCGGACCGAATGCGCTATAGTAGCGCACGCCGATACCCGCGCCGAAGCGCAGATCCGAAAAATCGGGATAGAGCGTGGTATCGAGCGAGCCGACGTCGATGAACGGAACGACGCCGAAGACGCCGAAGCGATAGCGCGCCTCGAGCGCCGCCTCGAAAAGCGCGCGGCCGCCGATCGGATCGTTGTTGAGGTCGCGCGGGCCGATCGCCTGGTAGCTATAGCCGCGCACCGACCCGCCGCCGCCGGCATAGAAGCGCCGCGACGGCGCTATCTGATCGCGGCTCGCGCCGACGATCGTACCCAGACGGATGCGCCCGGCGAGCGTCGTCGATGCGGCGACCGGCACATAGACGCTGCTGTCGAGCTGGATCCGCGCATAGCCGAACACCTGATCCTGAAGCGAAACCTCCGGTGAGAGCAAAGCGCCGAAGCGGAATCCGCTCTCGGGGTTGAGCAAGTCCTGCGTGCCATCATAGCCGAAGCCGAGCGGCAGCGCACCGATTAAGAAGGTGCGGCGCGCGGCGTGGAGAGCATCGCGCTCGTCCGATGCAAGCAGCTCGGCGCCGACCGACCATACCCATTGTTTTTGCCAAAGCTGATTGGTGACGCGCGCGAAACCGGCGGTAAAGCCGGCGGTGCGCGCGTCATAGGCACTGCGGTTCAAATTGCTGGCGAAGATCTGCGCGGTGAGGATGTGATCGCGCGCGGTGAAATTGCCGCGGCGCAGGCTGACGCCGGCGAACTGTTCCTGCGTGCCGATGACGCCGCGCAGGTTGAGCGCGCCTTCGGGCGGGAAGAAATTGCGATGCTCCCAGCTGCCCGCGACGCGGACGCCCTCGCCCGTACCATAGCCGATCTCGCCCGCGATCGTGCGCGGCGGAGCGGGCTGCATCGCGACGGCGATATCGACGGTGGCGTCGTCGCCCGGATCGACCGGCGTGAGATCGACGCGCGACACGAGGCCCGTCTGGATGAGCGCGCGGCGCAGATCATCGACCATCGCGGTCGAATAGAGTTCGCCGGGTTCAAAACGCGCGATCGTCGCGACGTGATCGGCGCCGAAGATTTCCTCGCCGCCCTCGGTCACCTCGATCGCGCCGAAATTACGTTCGCCGCCGGGCGAGACCGGAAGCGTGATCGTCGCCAGCGCGTTGGCGTGATCGACGACGACCTCCTCCTCGCCGACCTCGGCGAAGGGGTAGCCACGATTGCCGAGCTCGATGGCGAGATTGGCCTGGGCTGCGCTGACCGTACCGGCGTCGACGGCGTCCTCTTCTTCGACCGGGAATTGCTCGCGCAACTCCTCTGTCCTGTCGCCCGCCGCGGCAAGACCGGGAAGCTCGACGCGGCTGAAGCGATAGCGCGGACCCGGATCGATCTCGAAAACGACCTCGACGCGCTCGGCGCCCGTCTCGCCGGTCAGATCGACGGCAACCTGCGCGTCATAATAGCCGTTCGATCGCATCACGTTTTGCATCAATAGCTCGTCGGCATCGGCGCGGCGCTCGATCTGCGCAACGACCGCCCGATCGCCCTCGCCTTCGCGCAGCACCGAGAGCGCGTCGAACTGTTCGCGAATTCCGTCTTCGGCCTCGATATCGTCGATGCCGCGCAGGATGACGGCATAGCGTTGCTCGGTGTCGATCGAGACATTACCGGCCGCTTCGCCGACCATGGTGTCGCCGACCTGCGACATATCGGGCCAGGCGACGCCGAAATCGGCTATCTCGCTCATCGGCGCGGCAACGCCCAGCCCGCCGGCGCCCTCCAGAGGGCCGAGATCGCGCGTATTAAGCGACCGGACTTCCTCGCCGGCGTTCTCGGCAACCTCTTGCGCCACGGCGTTTGCGGTCGCGGCGCCGCCATTTTGGGCGGCGAGCGGAAAGGGCGCAGCAAGCGCGCAAATGGCGGCGAACGAACCGAAAAACGCCCGGCCCGGCTTGTGCAACCCGGTCATGGCGCGAGGATTAGCGGCTAGCACCCCGCCGCGCCACAAAAAACCTATATGCTTATAGCAGGTTGCGAAAGCCGGGGCGCGACGCGCTTAGTGGACCGTGCCGACGGCCTCGTTGCCGCCGAGCAGCATGACCAGACGGGCGACCTGACGCCAGCGGCAAAAATGGATGACGTTGCCGCGATCCCGGCTGGCGTTGGCGCGCGCGGACGCTTCGACGACGGCGAACGGGCCGTGAACGGCGAGCAAGGCGGTGGCGTCTTCGACGGCATTGCGATCGGCGAGGTAGAATTGTTCATCCATTGCAGGGTGCGACTCCGGGGCGTGAGAGGCGATGCGATCGGGCGAACCCCCGCACTAGCGCCCAAGGCTTTCGCAAGCACGCGCGAAACTGGTGAATTCGCAATTAGGGACGTCCGGCGTGACAGCGGGCCGCGCCGCTGCCATAGGCCGGGCATGACAGACACGGTTCGCAAGGCGTCGCTCGGCGGCGGAGTTTTTCTCGGTCTCGGCCCGGTCGCCGGGCTGATCCTCGGCGCACTGCTCGGCGAGCCGAGCATCGGGCTGGTCGCGGGGCTTGTTCTCGGCGGCGCTATCGCGCTGCTGATCTGGGCGATCCGGCGCTAGCGAGACCACAGATATGCGGAACAATCGCTGCTTTCCGTAAAATCCGTGTCGACGCTCAAGCCACCTTGCGCCCCGCCCAAACGACGCGGCCGATTACCTCGACGGCAGCGAGATTGCAGTCTGGCCAGTCGGGATAGCCGGGGTTGTCGCTCTTGATCGTCACCCGGCGGCTTGCCGGGTTGAGCGCGATGCGCTTGACGATCAACGCGTCGTCGAGCCGCAGCACATAGATGCCGTCGCGCAGCCGCTCGGCGCGATCGCCGCGGTTGACCAGAATTTCGTCGCCATCGGATAGCGCCGGCTCCATCGAATCACCGGTCACCGCGATGATCGAGAGATCGCCCGGATCGCCGGCCGCGATCTTGCGTAGCCAGCGCGCCGGAAAACCGATCCGCGACAGCGCCGCCTCGTCGCCCGGCAGCGCGCCGGGCCCGGCCGACGCGCCGACGGCGAAGCGCGCGACGGCGACGAGATCGCCGTCGAAATCGCCGAGATCGACAGGTTTTTTCCTATTTACCGGCCCGCCCAGCCGCATTTCGTCGACGCCGAAATATTCGGCCAGCGTCCGGCGATCGTCCTCGGCCAGACGGCGCGGCGTGCCGCGCTTTATAAACTGCTGAATATAAGCGCTATTGCGCCCGATCAACCGCGACAGCGTCGAGAGATCGTCGCCGCGTTCGCGGGCCAGCGCCGCGAGCACCTGCCGGGGATCATCCACGTCCATATCGGCATTATACTATAGGAATAATCCTAGACAAGTAGGAAATAACATAGAACAAAGAAAGAACACCGAAGATGCGATTCGAAACTTTGAGGAGGGACATGATGGAATTGCTCGCCGACATTCAGCGGTTTCTGCAGCGGTCGGGGATGCCGCCGACGAGCTTCGGGCGCGATGCGCTCGGCGATCCGCGATTCGTCTTCGACCTGCGCAAGGGCCGCCAGCCCGGCGCCAAGGTCAGCGCGCGCGCCTATGCCTTTATCGCCGACCATGAAGGCCGGCGGGGAATGCTCGGATGACGGGCGCACGCGATGACAGACGGCGGATGACGGACGGCACCGGCGTGCTGCTCCACGCGCTCGCTAAGCGCGCGGGCGCCGCGCCCTGCGTCGAGCGAATCGCATCGACGCCATGGGCGAGCATTACCTTTACCGGCATGCGTCACACGCTCCGGCTGCGCTTCGACGGCGCCGACGCCGGGGCGCGGGCGCGGGCAATGACCGCCGGGCTCGGCTATGCCGAATTCGATCTCGGGCGCTATACTCTCGTCGATGTCGCGGTGGCCGAACGCGAGGACCACGATGGCTGCGCGCGCCTGACCCTCGAAGCGCTGGTGATCGAGAGCGATTAGCCCGCTCCGCGCCACCAGGCGCGAAAACCATTGCGCGCAGCTATCGGCCGATCGCCACCCGGAACAGATGGCTGTCGGCATATTGGACGAAGCGCGCGATTGCCCCGTCATTGACTGTCCACACATGCGCGAAGGGCACCGCGACCTCGCCCTTGGCGCCGCGCCCGCGATACGTCCCGAAGGCGATGGTG
>CAYQVL010000151.1:0-5246 GCA_964420825.1 uncultured Sphingomonadaceae bacterium | reverse complement strand
GGGCTGATGACGAGCCTCGGCGACGACCGGCTCGCCGCCTTTTAGGGGAGGATCGCTATGACGTTACCCGTAACCGCCGCCTTGGCCATTGCAATGGCCGGCCTGTTGCTGCTGCTCGCGATAGACACGGTGCGCTGCCGCTTCCGCCTGCGCGTCCCGCACGGCACCGGCGACGACGCGCGGCTGACCAGCGCCAGCCGCGCGCATGGCAACCTCGCCGAGCACGCGCCGATTGTCATAATCCTCGTCGGCCTGCTCGAATTGAGCCGCGCCAACCATATGGCGCTGATGGCGGTCGCGGGACTTTTTATCCTTGGCCGGCTCGCGCATATCCACGGGCTATACAATCCCAAGGAAAACGGCCCGCCGCTCGGCCGCTCGCTCGGCGTGATCGTCACCTGGCTTGTCCTCGCCGCGTTGATCGGCTGGACGCTGATGATGCTGATCGGCAATTTGCGCGGCTAGTTGCCGGTGCTGCCGGGAACGCAGGCGCCTAAACCCGAACCGTGAGAACTGGGCTCCTGCTATCGCAGGACCCCGTTATTCTTTCCCCGGCGGCTTTTTCTTGGCGGCCGGTTTCTTCTTCGCGGGCGCCTTTTTCTTCGCGGGCGCTTTGCGTTTTTTCTTCGCAGGCCCCTTCGCCGCGCGTTCATCGATCAGCTGCGCGGCCTCTTCGAGCGTGAGTTCGTCCTTGTCGACTGTCTTGGGGATCGTCGCATTGGTCGCGCCGTCGGTGACATAGGATCCGTAGCGTCCCTCCATCAGCTTGATCTCTTCCTCGGTGCGCGGATGTTTGCCGAGGATCTTGAGCGGATCCTGCTTGCCGCGGCCGCGCCCGCCCTTGTCCTTGGCTTCGGCGATCTTGACGACGGCGGTGTTCATTCCCGTTTCGAACACCTCACCAGTCGAGCCGAGCCGCGCATATTTGCCGTCATGTAACAGATAAGGCCCATAGCGCCCGATGCTCGCGGTGATCGGCTTGCCGGTCTCGGGATGGTCGCCGATCGTCCGCGGCAATGACAGCAGCTTGAGCGCCATCGCGAAATCGACATCGGCGCGCGGCACGTCCTTGGGGATCGACGAACGCTTGGCTTCCTTGCCCTCACCGCGCTGAACATAGGGGCCAAAGCGCCCGGTCTTGGCGTGGATCTCTTCGCCGGTTTCGGGATCGATGCCGAGCATCTCATCCTCGGGCGCATCGTCCTGCCCCTCGCCGCGCTGGCCGAATTGCCGGGTGAACTTGCACTCGGGATAGTTCGAGCAGGCGATGAACGCGCCATAGCGGCCGCCGCGCAGCGCCAACTGCCCTTCGCCGCAACGCGGGCACAGCCGCGGATCGGATCCGTCTTTCTTTTCGGGAAACAGCAGCGGGCGGAGAAAGATGTCCAGCTCGGCGGTGACTTCGGAAGGTTTGCGTTCCATCACTTCGTCGGTCTTGGGCTTGAAATCCTGCCAGAAGGCCTTGAGGATCGCCTGCCATTGCGCGCGTCCGCCCGAAATATCGTCGAGCTCTTCCTCGAGCCCGGCGGTGAAATCATAGCTTACGTAGCGCTCGAAGAACCGTTCGAGAAATGCTGTGAGCAAACGCCCGCTTTCTTCTGGAAAAAAACGATTTTTGTCGATGCGAACATATTCGCGATCTTTGAGTGTCTGGAGGATCGAGGCATAGGTCGAAGGGCGGCCGATGCCGAGCTCTTCCATCTTCTTGACCAGGCTGGCTTCGGAATAGCGCGGCGGCGGCTGGGTGAAATGCTGCTCGGCCTCGACATCCTTTTTGGCCGGCGCATCGCCCTCGCGGATCAGCGGCAGGAGCTTGCTGTCTTCGTCGCCATTGTCGTCGCGGCCCTCGGTATAGAGCGCCATGAAGCCCGGAAATTTAACCACCTGTCCGGTCGCGCGCAGCGCCGTTTGCCCGGTGCCTTCGGCCATCTCGACGCTTGTCCGTTCGAGCCGCGCCGACGCCATCTGGCTCGCCAGCGCACGCTTGAAGACGAGATCGTATAGCCGCGCATGATCGCCCGATCCCGCCTTGTCGCGCGAGAAATCGGTCGGCCGGATCGCCTCATGCGCTTCCTGGGCGTTTTTCGCCTTGGTCTTGTAGATACGCGGCTGATCGGGGACGTAGCTCGCGTCATAACGTTTGGCGATCGCGCCGCGCGCCGCCGAAATCGCCGAGCCGTCCATCTGGACGCCGTCGGTTCGCATATAGGTGATCACGCCGTCTTCATAGAGCTGCTGCGCGATCCGCATCGTGTGGCTTGCCGCGAAACCGAGCTTGCGCGCGGCCTCCTGCTGGAGCGTCGAGGTTGTGAACGGCGGCGGCGGATTGCGCGTGAGCGGCTTGGTTTCGACCGACACGACCTTGAACGCGCCGGCTTCGACATCGGCCTTGGCGGCCATTGCGTCGCCCTCGTTGCCGATCGTCAGCCGGTCGATCTTGTCGCTGCGCCATTTGACCAGCCGCGCGACGAAGCCCGTCCCATCCTGCTCCATATTCGCCGCGATCGACCAATATTCCTGATCGGTGAAGGCCTCGATCTCGCACTCGCGCTCGACGACAAGCCTGAGCGAGACCGACTGGACGCGCCCCGCCGATTTCGCGCCGGGCAGTTTGCGCCAGAGCACCGGCGATAGCGTGAAGCCGACGAGATAATCGAGCGCGCGGCGCGCGCGATAGGCGTCGACAAGATCGCCGTCGATAGCCCGCGGATGGGCGATCGCTTCGAGCACCGCGGCCTTGGTGATCGCGTTAAAGGCGACGCGTTCGACCTTGGCGGGCAGCGCCTTGCGCTTCCTGAGCACCTCCTGGACGTGCCAGCTGATCGCCTCGCCCTCGCGATCGGGATCGGTCGCGAGGATCAATTCGTCGGCGTCTTTCGCGGCGTCGGTGATCGCCTTTAGCTGCTTGGTCTTGTCGCCATAGGTTTGCCAGGTCATCGCAAATCCGTCGTCGGGATCGACCGAGCCGTCCTTGGGCGGCAGATCGCGGACATGGCCGTAGGAAGCCAGTACGCGATAGCCCCCGCCCAGATATTTCTCGATCGTTTTCGCCTTGGCGGGCGATTCGACAACAACAAGCTTCATGCGGGGAAAACTTTCTTCAAATCAGGCGGGCTCTCTTACGCGCGCGAGGATGCGTTGCAAATCGCCGACGTCAAGCGGCTTCGACAAGGCTGATCCTGCCCCCCGCATGGCGCTCGATGCGGCCGGCCAGTTCCAATTCGAGCAAAATCGTCTGCACGGTTGTCGGCGTAAGCGCTGCCTCGCGGACGAGTTCGTCGACGCTGACCGGTACCGGCCCGAGCAATTCAACCACGGTCTCGCGTTCGCCCTGTTCGACATCGGGCGAAACGGGCCGGGATCCGAAAACATCCTCGGGCTCGCGCACCGTGCTTCCAAACAGCGGCTCGACCGAGGCGATCACGTCCTGCGCCGTCTGCACAAGCGTCGCCCCGTCGCGGATCAGCTGGTTGCAGCCCTGCGCGCGCGGATCGAGCGGCGATCCGGGTACCGCCATCACCTCGCGGCCGAACTCATTGGCCTGGCGCGCGGTGATCAGCGATCCCGATTTGGGCGCCGCCTCGACGACGATCGCGCCGAGCCCGAGCCCGGCGATGATCCGGTTGCGATAGGGAAAATGCCGCGCCTTGGGCTCGCTGCCCGGGGGCTGCTCTGAAATGACGATGCCGCTCTCTCCGATCTCGCGCTGAAGTTGTTCATTTTCCGGCGGATAGAAGATGTCGATGCCGCCGGCGACGACGGCGATCGTGCCGGTTTCAAACGATCCGGTGTGCGCGGCGGTGTCGATGCCGCGCGCCAGCCCAGAAACGATGCCATAGCCTTCGCCGCCGAGCCGGTGCGCGAGTTCGCGCGCGAACCGCCGCGCCGCCGCCGATGCGTTGCGCGCGCCGACCATCGCGATTAGCGGCTTGGCGAACAGGCTCATATCGCCGCTGACGATCAGCGCGGGCGGCGCGGTGGCGATTTCGGCGAGCGCGGCCGGATAGGGGGGCGTGCCGAGGAAGATATATCGCGCGCCGAGGCACTCGACGGCGCCGATTTCAGCCTCGATAGCCTCGCGCCTTGCAAGCTCGGGAGGACGCCCTCCCCCGCGCCTTGCGAGATCGGGAATCGCCGCGAGCGCTTGGCTCGCATCGCCGAAGCGCGCGATCAGCTGCCGATAGGTGACCGGACCGATATTACGCGACCGCGTCAGCCGCAGTCGCGCGATTGCATCGTCGGCGCCGGCCGCTTCAGACACCTTTGGACGCGCCGATCTTCGGCTCTTCGCGGCGGATCAGCCGCGCGATATTGCCGCGATGCTTCCACAATACGATCAGCGACAATGCGAGAAACAGCAACACCAGCGCGATATCCGCGCTTAAAAAGGCGGTGACCGGCAGCGCCAGCGCCGCGCTCATCCCGCCGAGCGAGGAATAGCGGAACAGCGCGACGAGACCGAGCCAGACCAGCGCAAAAACCAGCGCGTAAATCCAGCCGAACGCCAAAGCGATGCCAAGCAGGGTCGCCACCCCCTTGCCGCCGCGAAATGCGAGCCACACCGGATAGCAATGGCCGAGAAAGGCGGCGATCGCGGCGAGCCGCATCAGGCTGTCGGCGTCGTCGCCCAGCAGACCGGCGAGTTTGACCGCCGCGAACCCCTTGCCGATGTCGAGCAGCAACGTCGCGGCGGCGATCCCCTTGCGCCCGGTTCGCAGCACGTTGGTCGCGCCGATATTGCCCGAACCGATGCTGCGCAAATCGCCCGCGCCCGCCGCGCGTGTCAGCAATAGGCCGAAGGGTACCGAGCCGAGTAGATAGCCAAGCGACAAAGCGAGTGCAGGGGCGAGCCAGAGCGGCGTGTCGAAAATGTCGATATCCTTTCTCCGGTCATTTCATAGCGCAAAGATGCTCCGCTGCAATAACCCCGGCGGCGGCGGCCGTTGCGGCGCGCCGCTCTTGGCCATAAGGCTCGCCGCGATGGACGAGACTCAGCCCCTGCTTATCCTCGACACCGGCGTTGGCGGGCTATCGATCCTTGCGCCGGTCCGGAAGCTGTTGCCGCGCGCGCCGATCGTCTTCGCGCTCGACCAGGCGGGCTTCCCCTATGGCCAAAAATCCGAAGCTGAACTCACCGCCCGCGTTCCGGCGTTGCTCGGACGGCTTGCCGAACGCTGCAATCCCCGGCTGATCGTTATCGCCTGTAACACCGCCTCGGTGATCGCGCTCGATCCGGTGCGCGCCGC
>CAYQVL010000150.1:0-5256 GCA_964420825.1 uncultured Sphingomonadaceae bacterium | reverse complement strand
TCGAGGATGCGCTCGAAGGGCCGCGTCTTGTAGCCGGTCGCCGCCTTGATCGTGTTGCCGTGCATCGGATCGCAAGACCAGATTACCGGATGGCCCCCGGCCTTGACCGCGCGCACGAGGCGGGGGAGTCCCGATTCGACCTTGTCGTGACCGAAGCGGCTGATCAATGTGATGCGCCCGGGTTCGCGCTCGGGATCGAGCGTGTCGAGCAATTTCAGCAGGTCGTCGGGCTCGAGGCTCGGCCCGCATTTCATTCCGATAGGGTTGGCGATGCCGCGGAAATATTCGACATGCGCGCTATTCTCGAAGCGTGTGCGATCGCCGATCCAGACCATATGCGCCGACGTGGCGAACCAGTCGCCGGTGACGCTGTCGCGGCGGGTCAGCGCCTCTTCATAGGGGAGGAGCAGCGCTTCGTGCGACACATAGAATTGCGTGCCGTTGAGTTGCGGCACGTTCGACGCGTCGATGCCGCAGGCGTTCATGAATTCGAGCGCGTCGCCGATGCGGCCGGCGAGCTGTTCGAACTTCTGCGTCCAATCGCTCTTGCCCATGAAATCGAGCGTCCAGCTATGAACTTTGTGGAGGTTGGCATAGCCGCCGCCGGCATAAGCGCGGAGCAGGTTGAGCGTCGCCGAGGCCTGGTTGTAAGCGCGCAGCATGCGCTGCGGATCGGGGGCGCGCGCCTTGGCCTCGAATGAGATGTCATTGACGATGTCGCCGCGATAGGAGGGCAGGGCAACGCCGTCGATTTCCTCAATGTCTGAAGACCGTGGCTTGGCGAACTGGCCAGCCATCCGTCCGACTTTGACGACGGGCATTTTTGAGGCATAGGTCAGTACGACCGCCATCTGCAGGATGACGCGGAAGGTGTCGCGGATATTGACCGGATTGAATTCGGCGAAGCTTTCGGCGCAATCGCCGCCTTGCAAAAGGAATGCCCGGCCCTGCGCGACTTCGGCGAGGTCGGCGCGAAGCCGGCGCGCCTCGCCGGCGAAGATCAGCGGCGGATAATTGGCAAGCGTCTCCTCGACCGCGGAAACGGCGGCGGGATCGGGGTAATCGGGCAGCTGGATCGCCTCGGAGGCGCGCCAGCTATCGGGCGTCCAGGGTAAAGTCATTGCTACGCAATCATATCCATTCGGGTGCGGGATTCATGCGGCAGCGCACAATGAATTGCAACGGCGTTAGCCTTGGGCGAGGCAAAGCGGAGATTGCCGGCTCGGACAGGTGCGCGAATTGCCGTGGAACCCCGGCGGGACGCGGTTGCTCTCTGCTGGAGCGGCCATAGCGCAAATCAGTTGCGAAGTAAAACGTATACTATGCGCCCGGCACCCCGAGCGCTCTCGCCGAGGCGTTGATCCGCTGGAGTTGGGAGGAATTGCCGGCAAATGCTTGACGCGCACGGCGCCACGCTTGCCCCGCCTGCGCCGTCTGCCCGAGCTGCATCCGCGAACGGATGAGCATGATCCAGCCATCGGCGTCGTTCGGATTGCGCGTAAGCCGCTGGTCGAGGCCGCCGACCATATTCTCGATCATCATGTCGCGCTGGCCCTGCGGAAGCTGCCGCGCCTCGGCCATCTGCTCGGGTGTCGGGCCGGGGATTCCTTGCGTTGCGGTGGCAGGAACGTCGCTAGGCGGCGCCGTGCCGGCGACGGGCAGCCGGTCGCTCACGTCGATATTTTCGGCAGCCGCGATCTCGCCGATCAATCGTCTTAAATCGCTCTCCCACGGCGCGCCGGGCGGCGTATCGGCAAGCAGACCGATCCAGGCGTCGAGCGCGCCGCGATGGTCGCCTTCCATATCGAGCCGGACGCCGGTGAAATAGCGCGCGCGCGGGTCTGCGGGGTCGAGATCGAGCGCACGGTCGAAGGCTTGGCGCGCCGCCGGCGGAAAGCTGTCTCCCGCCCCGAGCGCGAGCGCCTCTCCTCGCGCGGAATGATAGCGCGCCAATGTCGGATTGAGCGCGCCGGCCCTTTCATAGGCCGTGGCGGCTTCCTCAAAGCGACCCGATTCGAAAAAGGCAACGCCGAGCTGCGCCCAACCTTCCTCGTCCTCGGGATTGGTTGCCAGCCGCGCTTCGAGCGTGGCGATCATCTCGGCTAGATTGTCGCCAGGAGCACTGGCCATTGGCGTATTTTCGGGCGCGCCGCTGGCCGCCGCGCCCCGATCGTCGCCGCGCGCTATCGCATAACCGATCGAAAAGGTCGCGATCGCCGCGGCTGCGATCAGCGCATAGCGCGCCGCGCCGATCGATTGCCGCGACAGGTTGACCTTGGCGTTCGGAGCGTCTTCCATCTTCATCCTCATCGCACGTTTCGCCTTTTATCTAGCTTGTATGGGCAAAGATGATAGAGTGCTGCGGGGCGCACCATATCTAGAAGAGCTCGTGCCAAACGGGCCGATTGCCGAAAAGTGCCGGGGCAGGCAGGGGGAGAGAGTGTCCGAGATCTACCGGATTGCGATTGTCGGTTCCGGGCCTGCCGGCCTGAGCGCTGCGGCGCGCGCGGCGCAGCTCGGTCTGTCGCACGTCCTGATTGAAAAGACCGACCACCTTTCCGACACGATCTACAAATACCAAAAGGGCAAGCACATCATGGCGACGCCGAGCCAGCTCGTGCTGCGTTCGGATATCGAGTTCGCCGCAGGCAAGCGCGAGAAGATACTCGGCTTGTGGAATGAGCAGACCTCCGGCCATCAGGTCAATGTCCGCCTCAATTCCGAACTTTCCTTGATTGAAGGCGAAGAGGGCGCGTTCAAAATCGGTTTCAAGGACGGCGCGACGATCGAAGCCGAAGCGATCATTCTCGCAATCGGCACCCAGGGAAATCCCAATCTCGTCCGTTGCGACGTGGAGGAGGGCGCGACCGTCCAGTACACGCTCGACGATCCGGGCGAATATAATGACGAGCATATCTTCGTCATCGGCGGCGGCGATGCCGGGATTGAAAATGCGCTGGGCCTCGCTGCCGACCCCGAACAACGCAACATCGTATATCTGCTCAACCGGTCACCCGATTTTGCTACCGCCAAGGACGCGAACGTCAAGGCGCTGCTCGCCGCCCATGACGAGGGCAGGCTGACGGTGATGACCGAGACCACCGTCTCGGCAGTTCGCAAGGGACAGATTGTTCTCGACACGCGCGACGGCGAGGCGAAATTGAGCTGTGACCGGGTTATCGCACGGATGGGGTCGGCGCCTCCGCGAGCCTTTGTCGAGGCCTGCGGTATCGAATTCCTGGGACCGGACCGCACCGCCTTTCCAAAGCTTTCGCCGACTTTCGAGAGCACCAATAAGGGCATATATGTCATCGGCGCACTCGCGGGATATCCGCTGATCAAGCACTGCATGAACCAGGGCTTTGACGTCGTCGAATTCATCAATGGCAATAGCGAACTCAAGCCCGCCGACGAACCCCTTCTCGAAGCCAAGTTCAAAGCGATGCCGGGCAATCAGCCGGTCGAGCAGTGGCTCGATTTCCTGCGCTCGCGCGTGACGATCCTCAACAACATGTCGCCGCTGCAAATGCGCGAATTCATGCTCGACTCGAACGTCCATCACTACGGCAAGGGCGAGATAATCTTCGAAAAGGGCGATGCGGGCTCGTCGGTGTTCGGCATCGCCCAGGGGCGGGTAAATGTGCAGATCAGCGACAGCGATCCGCAATTGACCGCGCCGATCGCCGAAGGATCGATATTCGGTGAGGTCGGGCTGGTATCTGGCCGTCGCCGCGGTTCGACGATCCGCGCGGCCGAAGAAACCATCTGCGTCGAAATACCGCGCATGGCGACGCTCAAGCTGATGGCGTCGGTGCCCGCCGCCAAGGCGGCCGTAACCCGGATTTCCACCGAGCGGCAATTGCTTCAGATGTTCGGATCGGGGCTCGCCTCCGAAGACCTCGCCGGGGTTATGGAGAGCGTCGAGATTCTCCAAATCAAGGCAGGCGAAGCGGTGATCACCGAAGGCGAAGACGGTATCGATCTCTACGTCATTCGGTCAGGCTCGATGGTCGTCGAAAAGACTATCGCGCGCAAGCCTGTGTTCCTGTCCTACCTTCCGGCGGGCTCTTATGTCGGCGAGATGACGCTGCTCGAGGGCGGCAAGCGCACCGCGACCGTGCGCGCGGCAATCAAGTCCGAAGTCATAAAGATCGACGGCGAAGCGTTTCGGGCACTGCTCGACGCACACCCCAAGCTGCTTGCCAGCGCCCGCCGCCAAATGTCCGCGCGCGAGGATTTGAACAATTTCGTCGAGGCCAAGAAAGACAGCTTTTCGGGCGTCGTCGATATGTATTCGTCGGTCGCGGGGTTCCTTATCGAAAACGGTATTGGCGAGGCGACCGACGTCTTGCTGATCGACGAAAAGCTCTGCGTCGGCTGCGACAATTGCGAGAAGGCCTGCGCCGACAGCCATGAAGGAATATCGCGGCTCGACCGCGAAGCCGGGCGAACATACGCGCACTTGCATGTGCCGACGAGTTGCCGTCATTGCGAACACCCGCATTGTATGGCCGACTGCCCGCCTAATGCGATTCATCGCGGCGACGATGGCGAGGTGTTCATCGACGACACCTGCATCGGCTGCGGCAACTGCCAGCGCAATTGTCCTTATGGGGTGATCCGCATGGAGAAGGCGCCGCCCAAAAAGCCCGGCTTGTTCGGCTGGCTGTTTTTCGGCTTCGGCCCCGGGCCGGGTGAGCCCGACCACGACTGGATCGACAAGCGCGTCAATGCCGAAACGCCTAAACAGGCGGTCAAATGCGATATGTGTGCGGGTATAAAGGGCGGGCCGGCTTGTGTCCGCGCCTGCCCGACCGGAGCGGCGATCCGCGTTGCGCCCGAAGAATTTCTCTCGGTTTCGCGGCTCGAAGCGGAGAACGGATAAGCATGGCGACGCGGGGGGTTCAATCAAGGGAGGCGGTAGGGATCGGCCGAACCGCTGTCAGCGCCGGCGCGCGTCATGAAGGATTCCTGCGTTACCGCCACGGATTTTGGGGTAAGTTCGCCCTGCTGCTCAGTCTTGTCCTGATCGTTGCCTATCTGCTGATCGACGTCGAGCCGCGCCCCAACGGCGGCAGCTGGTACGGCTATACGCTCGGCACGGCCGGCGTGCTGCTGATACTCTGGCTGACGATGCTCGGGGTCAGGAAACGGGCGATGACGCCCGGCAAATGGTCGCTCAAGGCATGGACGTCGGCGCATGTTTATCTCGGCCTCTCGTTGATCGTGATCGCCACGCTCCACACGGGCTTTCAG
>CAYQVL010000149.1:0-5295 GCA_964420825.1 uncultured Sphingomonadaceae bacterium | reverse complement strand
CGAGATCGGGGATGTACTGCGTCACCGGATCGTCGAGCGAGCCGATATGGCCGTCCGCAATCGCCGCGCCGACCAGCGTCGAGGTCAGCGACTTGGCAACCGAGAAGGAAGTCCAGCGGGCGCCGGCGTCGGCACCCATCCGGTAGCGTTCGAGCCGGACGCGGCCGTGCTGGAGGACGACGATACCGGCGGCGCGCTGGTCTTCGAGATATTCGTCGAGCGTCCAGGGGCGGCCGCCGAGCCGGAGATCGGAGAGATCGAGCGGCGCGCCCTGAGGCAGCTCGCGCACCTCCTCGCCGCGTTCGATGACGCGCACCGGACCAAAATTCTCCATCCGCCGGAAAGCGTAATCGCGCTGGCGCTGGGTCCAGAAGAGGACGTCGGGCGAGGTCGGGATATCGGCTTCATCGCCCGTCTCGGAGGCGGCTTCGCTCTGCGCCGTCGCGATACCGCCGAGCCCGATCCATAAGGCTACGCCCGCAATCGCCGCCCCTATCGCCGATCGTCTCATCCTTCTATTCCTCCTTGACCAGCACGACCTGAGCGACATCGATGCCGCGACCGCGAAAGCCGCCTTCGCAATACATCAAATAATAGCGCCAGAGGTCGTGGAAGCGCGCGTCGAAGCCGCCGGGCAGTTCGCCCGCATCGATCGCCGCGTCAAAATTCTCGCGCCAGCGCCGCAGCGTCTCGGCATAGTGGAGGCCGTATCCCCTGCGATCGGCCCAGAGCAAACCGGCGTCGCGAGCGATGCTCTCGAAGCGTTTTTCGGAAATCAGCAGCCCGCCGGGGAAGATATAGGTCTGGATGAAATCGGCGTTGTCGGCATAATCGTCGAACATCGCCTCGGCCATCGAGATCAGCTGGATCGCGGCGCGCCCGCCCGGTTTGAGCCGCGCGGCGATCGCCTCGAGATAAGCCGGCCAATATTCCTGTCCGACCGCCTCGACCATCTCGACGCTCGCCACGGCGTCGAATTCGCCCTCGGCGTCGCGATAGTCGACGAGCCGCACTTCGGTGGAACCGGCGAGCCCGGCTTCGGCGAACCGCTTTTCGCAATAGGCCTTCTGCTCGCCCGACAGCGTGATGCCGGTCACCCGCACGCCATAATCGCGCGCGGCTATCTCCATCAGCCCGCCCCAGCCGCAGCCGATTTCGAGCAGCCGATCGCCGGGCTTCAAGCCGAGCCCGTCGAGCAGTTTGCGCACCTTGCGCTCCTGCGCGGCCTCGAACTGCTCGTCGGCGGAAATCGGTTCGGCGAAGATCGCGCTCGAATAGGTCATGTTCTTGTCGAGCCATGCCGAATAGAAATCGTTGCCGAGATCGTAGTGGAATTCGATATTGCGCCGCGCGCGCTCGCGATCGTTCTTGCGTAGCGCCAGCGCCATGCGATTGATCCGCCGCGTCACCCCGCGCGCGCGACCGGTGTTGCCGAGGCTCTCGCCGTTGAGCACGAACAGTTCGAACAGCGTGACCGGGTCGGGGCTCGTCCATTCGCCCTCGGCCCAGCTGCGATACCAGCCGACCGAGCCCGAGGTCACGAGGCGGACGAGCGGACGCCAGCTGGTCAGCGCGATTTCGGCCGCCGGTCCCGGCTTGCGTCCACCGAGGATGCGATGCTGGCCGTCGGGGAGCCGGGCGTCGAGACGACCCTCGACGAGCCCGCGATCAATGCGGTCGAGCAATTTGTGAAAGCCCGGCGCGAACAACCGCGCGAGCCAGCCCGAGCCCGTCGCGAACCCGCGATCGGCCTTGAGCAGATGGTCGCCTCGTGATGATCGACTGGCCACATGTCCCCCTTGCACAGTGGTTTATTGCCGAATTCGGTAGCAAGTTGCAATCGGCCCCGGCTCGTCCTTGATTCTCCCATAGGCTTCGAGCGCCCGTTCGCGGGCCTCGCGGTGTCCGATAATCTTCGCGGGATAACCTTCGGGGCGGACGCCATGCTCATCGGGATCGTGGATAACGCCGTCGCCGAGGCCGGCGAGCTCCGGCACCCATTGGCGGACATAACCGCCGGCATCGAACTTCGCCGATTGGACGAGCGGCGCCATGATCCGCACAAACATGTTCGCATCGATACCGGTCCCGGCGATCCACTGCCAATTGACGGCGTTGTTGGCGTAATCGGCGTCGACAAGCGCATTCCAGAACCACCGCTCGCCCTCGCGCCAGTCGATCAGCAGATGCTTGACGAGGAAACTCGCGGCGATCATCCGGACGCGATTGTGCATCCACCCCGTCGCCCATAATTGCCGCATTCCGGCATCGACGATCGGATAGCCGGTGCGACCGCGGCGCCAGGCCTCAAAATCTCCGCGAGCCGCCGATGACCGGAATTGGCGCCATTCGAGCGCGTCGAAGCGATCGCGGCCATTGGCTTTACCGTAATCGGGGAATTGCAGGATCACATTCTGCGCGTAGTCGCGCCAGGCGAGCTCCTTCTGGAATGTCGTGACGTCGCTGCCCCGCCCGCTGACGCGATGCCAGATATAGCCGGGAGAAACTTCGCCGAAATGGAGGTGCGGCGAGAGGCGTGAGGTGCTATCCTCGGACGGCAAATTGCGGCCGTCGTCATAGCCTGTCGCCTTATCGGTAAATGCATCGACTGCGGCGCGAGCTCCCTCCTCGCCCGGGGTCCAGACGGGGTCGAAGCCGCTCGCCCAATAGGGATCGGTCGGGAACAGCTTCCAATCGGCAAGGTCATCGCTCTCGGGCCAGTTTTCAGGCGTGGCGATTATTTGCGGCGCAGGATGCGGTTCGGGCGGCGGCATGTGCTCGCGCAACGCCTTCCAGAACGGCGTGTAGATCTTATAGGGATTGCCCCCGCCCGTCGTCACCGAGCCGGGCGGTCGCAGATAATTGCCGTCGTGCAATACCAGCCGGCAATCGTCTCCAAGCGCATCTTCGAGCGCACGCTCGGCATTGCGCCACCATGGTTCGTAATGGCGAATCGCATGGATATTCTCCGCGCCCGACCGGCGGGCTATATTGGCGAGGATCGTGGCGCTGTTCCCGCGCCGCAGGATCAGCCGCGAATCTTCGGCGCGCAGGCTTTCATCGAGCGCCGCCAGCGAATGATGGAGCCACCAGCGCGATGCGCCGCCCATCTTGCGGTGCTTGGGAGTTTCGTCATCGAGGATATAGACGGGGATGACAGGACCGGATGAAGCGGCCGCCGACAGCGCCGCCTGATCGGACAGACGCAGATCGCGGCGGAACCAGACGATTCGGGGTGCGCTCAGATCATTCAACCGTCCAGGTCTGCCCGTGCGAGATCAGCGCCTGAAGATCGGCCTTTTTACCTTCCGACGCTTCGGCGTTTTGACGCATCACGGCCTCGTCGAAGGCCGGCCTCGGGTCGTTATAGAGCGTTCCGAGCGCCATCGGAAATTCGCCGAAGGGCATATCGACGAGCATGATCGCGAGACTGCGATTGCTTTGGTCGTGGACCGCAACGCCGGCGCCCTGCCAGTCGCCGTCGGCGACATCGACGACCTTGAGGCGCAGCGCGTCGCAATCGAGCGTCAGCCCCTTGGTGCCCTTGGCGAACAGCATCGGCTCGCCATGCTGCATCCATATTTGCGTATCGTCGGCGGTTTTCTTCGCGGCGAATTCCTCGAACACATCTTCGTTGTAGACGATGCAGTTCTGGAAAATTTCGACGAAACTCGCGCCCTTGTGCGCATGCGCGGCCTTGAGCGTGCCAACGAGGTTCTTGTTGATGTCGATCGCGCGCGCAACGAAGCGCGCGCCCGAGCCGAGCGCATAGGCGCAGGGACTAACCGGACGGTCGATCGAACCGAAGGGGGTCGAGGGCGAACGCGTGCCGAGCCGCGAGGTCGGCGAATATTGGCCCTTGGTCAGACCGTAAATCTCGTTGTTGAAGAGCAGTATCTGGCAATCGAGATTGCGCCGCAGCACGTGCAGCATATGATTGCCGCCGATCGAAAGCCCGTCGCCGTCGCCGGTGACGATCCAGACATCGAGCTCGGGATTAGCGAGCTTGACCCCGGTCGCGATCGCCGGCGCGCGGCCGTGGATCGTGTGGAAGCCGTAGGTTTCCATATAATAGGGAAAGCGCGACGAGCAGCCGATCCCTGAAATGAACACCGTGTTCTCGGGCCTGACGCCGAGATCGGGCATCGTGCGCTGGACGGCCTTGAGGATCGCATAGTCGCCGCAGCCGGGACACCAGCGGACCTCCTGGTCGGTCTCCCAGTCCTTGAGCGTGGTGATGGGGGTCATGTCGTTCATCGGATTATCCTCGGGCCAAGGGCCGCCCCTCCGCTTCAGGGGTGGGGCAAGGGGTGGGGTAAGCCGGCAAGGGCATCGAGCCCTTGCCGGCTTGTTCATTGCATGCGGTGGAAATTCGGCTTTGCAAGCCGAGCGCGGTCGTTTGAACGCACACCCGCCCCTGCCCCTCGCTTGAAAGCGAGGGGTGAGCGTGCGGCATCGCGCTCGAAGGCGTGGATTGCTTCAAAACCCTCAGCTCCACAAAAAATAGATCACGGCAACGATCACCACGAGCATCCCGATCAGCGGCAATACGCTTTTCTGGCTATCCACGGAGCTGCTCGTCAATTGCGGCCTCGATCTCGGCGATGCGGAAGGGCTGGCCCGAAACCTTGTTGAGCGGCCGGGCATCGACCAGATATTGATCGCGCAGCACCGTCTTGAGCTGCCCGGTGTTCATTTCCGGTACGAGAATCCGGTCGTAACTCTTGAGTAATTCACCCAAATTCATCGGCAGCGGCCAGATATGACGGATATGGATTTGCGCGACGCTCTTGCCGGCATCGCGCGCGCGACTCACCGCCTGGTAGATAGGGCCATAGGTCGACCCCCAGCCCACCACGGCGAGAGTTTCGCCCGGCTCGCCCAATGCCACATCCTGTTCCGGGATATGGCCGGCGACGCCGGCGATCTTGTTGATCCGTTGATCGGTCATCAATTGGTGGTTGGCCGGCGAATAATCGATATTGCCCGTGTCCGATCCCTTTTCGATTCCGCCGATGCGGTGCATCAGCCCCGGTGTCCCCGGCTTTACCCACGGCCGCGCGAGCTTGTCGTCGCGTGCATAGGGATTGAAGTGCTCGCCTGCTCCCGGCGCTTCGGTGTGGAAAGACGCCGCAAAGGGCTCTAAACTTTCGACATCGGGCACCAGCCACGGTTCGGCGGCGTTGGCGATATACCCATCGGTCAGCAGCATCACCGGAGTCATGAATTGGGTCGCGATCCGGCACGCCTCGATCGCGCAGTAAAAGGCGTCCGATGGCGATCTCACCGCAATCA
>CAYQVL010000148.1:0-5332 GCA_964420825.1 uncultured Sphingomonadaceae bacterium | reverse complement strand
GTGGAATATCGCCTTGTTGAGATAGCCGAGCGAGGAATAGCCGGTGCCGAAATCGTCGAGCGCGATGCCGACCCCGAGGCCGCGCAGCCGCTTGAGAACGTCGACGGCGTTGCCGGCGCTGCTCATGAACACCGATTCGGTCACCTCGATTTCGAGTTTGGTCGCCGGAATGCGCGCTTTCTTGAGCGCATCGGCGACGACATTGGGGAGCGCGGGGACGATCAGCTGGAGCGGCGAAACGTTGACCGCGACGGTGATGTCGTCGGGCCAGTCGGCGGCATCCATACAGGCCTTGCGCATCACCCATTCGCCAAGCGCGACGACGAGGCCGCTTTCCTCGGCAAGCGGGATGAACGCGGCGGGCGAGATCGGGCCGCGGGTCGGATGGGTCCAGCGCAGCAGCGCCTCGAAGCCGGTCACGCGCTGCGACTTCGAACAGACCAGCGGCTGATACATGAGGTGGAATTGATCGGTGCCGATCGCCTGGCGCATATCGTGTTCGAGCCGCACGCGCTCTTCGGCGTCGACCTGCATCTGCGGGTCGAAATGGCAAAAGGCCCCGCGCCCCCGCGATTTGGCGTGGTAGAGCGCGAGATCGGCCTTGCGGATAAGATCGTCGACCGTCTGGCCGTCGATCGGGCCGAACGCGCAGCCGATGCTCAGGCCGACGCGAATCGTGATATTGTCGATCAGATAGGGCTTGCTGATAGCCCGGATCAGGCGATGCGCGAGATCTTCAACGGCTTTGCGGCTCTGCGCGTCGCCGATGACGATGGCGAATTCGTCGCCGCCGATCCGGCCGACCGTTCCGCGGGAGCCGACGACGTCGCTCAACCGCCGCGAGACGGTGGTCAGCACGGCATCGCCCTTGGGATGGCCGAAGGTATCGTTGACGGGTTTGAAGCCGTCGAGATCGAGAAACAGGATGGCGCATGGCACATCCGCTTCCTTGGTCCTGTCGAGCGCCGCATCGAGCAGCGTTCGCATTCGCGATCGGTTGGGAAGCCCGGTCAGCACGTCCATATTGGCGAGATGCTGAAGCCGGGCATTCGAAGTCTTGGATTCGGTGATATCAAGCCCGACACCGCGATAGCCGTGAAACGCGCCATCCTCGTCGAGAACCGCGCTGCCCGAGAGCGTAACCCAGTGCGTGCCATCGCTACATTCGAGCTTGAGTTCGAAGCGCGCGAAGTCCTCCTTGCGCACCAGCATTTCGTCGATACGCTCATTGTCGCCGAACACCGCCGCAAGCGGCTGGCCGAGCAGCTGATAGGTAGCGCTACCGAGCAATTCGCTCATTCGCGGCGACACATAGGTGAGGCAGAAACTTCGATCGACCTGCCACAGCCAGCCGGCGCCGCGATCCTCATATTCCTTCAGCAGCAAGCGGATATCGGCGCGCTTGGCGGCAAGGATCGCCGCGCGGTCGATCTGGCGGCGCCATGATTTGCCGAGGAGCAGAAATCCGAACAGGCTCGTTGCCGCAATAGCTGCGATGAAGGTCAGCCCGAGCAGCATATTGTTGGGGAAATTATAGCCGATCGCCAGTCCCAGCCCGAGAGCCAATATGGCCGTCCAGGCTATCGCGGCTACCGGCACGACGGCGACGGCAATACCGCCGACGAGCATTACCGCGCCCAGGCCGACGATGAGTTCGAAGTTGATTGTGCCGCCCGTGAGCGCGATGAACATCGGCATGGCGACCCACAGCGCGGCGCGCGCACTGCTTTCGGCAATCGCGAGATTGATTTTCCCGCGCGGCTGAAGATCGCTGCGCCGGACGAGCGATGTCCGGCGCAACCAGCGCGCCGACAGCAAAGCCGCGCCGAGGACCAGTGCAAGCCAGCCGATCAAAATTAGCGGCTGGGCCTCGTTCCGGGCAAAGACAACCAGCACGGCGGCGCTGCCCGCCTGGATAACGCCCGAGAAAGTCGAAAAATTGGCCAATATATTGAGCTGCGCATTGCGCACCTCGCCGGCCGGGGCGTGGCGCTCCTCGATCATGTGGGCGGGGCCTTGCGCGTCGTTTGCACGGCGGCGCAGGGGCACAGCTGGTAACGCGCGATCTACTGGTTGTTGCAGCATAATGCCCCGGCAAATAAACTTGTGGCGATTGTTTACGCTCCAACCGTTTGACAGTTCGTTAAGGCCGTTTTTTTCAATTCAAGGGCAGTGGTTTAGCTGCACGTTACATACAGCGCTCGAAGCATCGGGGGTGCGGCTTTGCGGATTGGCCAAAAGTCGCCTAAAAGCGGTGCAGAGCAAAAACCGGGCTGCATCTTCATTGCGGCATCAGCAAGATATTGCCTTTGGGAGAGAATTCATGCGTCACGCATCCTTAATCGCGGTCAGCACCCTGGCGCTCGCCGCCTGCACCACAATGAACGAGGAACGAGTTATGGCCACCGAGTCCGCCGCTGCCGCGGCGCCAGCGCCGGCCCAGAACAACCCTTTGCTCGCCGAATGGACGGGTCCCTTCGAAGGCGTGCCGCCGTGGGACGAAATGCGGTCTGAGCTGTTCGCCGGAGCGTTCGAAGGAGCGATGGCCGACTATCGCGCCGAAGTGCAGGCGGTGATCGACAATCCCGAACCGCCGACCTTCGCCAACACCAACGAGGCGATGGAGCTGACCGGCGACACGATGAACCGCGTCCAGGCGATGTTCGGCGTCGCCACGAGCAACGTCAGCAACGATGCCTATCGCGAGGTCGAAGGCGAATGGGGACCGCGGCTCGCAACCTTCTATCAGCAGCTGTTCCTCCAGCCCGAACTCGTCGCGCGCTATCGCAGCGTCTACGAGAACCGCGAGAGCATGGACCTCAACCCCGAGCAACTCCGCCTCGTCGAGCGCGATTACGAGCAACTGGTGCGCGCGGGCGCGCTGCTCGAGGGCGCCGACCGCGAGCGGCTCGAAGCGATCACCGCCGAGCTTGCCGGCCTCTATACCGATTTCAGCAACAAACTGCTCGCCGACGAGGAAACCTATATCCTGCTCGATAGCGAGGACGATCTCGCCGGGCTCCCGCCGAGCTTTGTCGGGTCGCTGCGCGCTGCGGCCGAAGAGCGCGGCGTCCAGGGCTGGGCGGTCGTCAACACGCGCTCGGCGATGCAGCCCTTCCTGCAGAATTCGACGCGGCGCGATCTGCGCGAGCAGGTCTGGCGCGCCTATGTCAATCGCGGCGACAATGGCGGCGCGAACGACACCAATGCGACGATCGAGCGGATTCTGGCGCTGCGCGCCGAACGCGCGCAACTGCTCGGCTTCGAGAACCACGCCTATTGGCGGATGGACGATACGATGGCCGGGACGCCGGCCAATGCGACCGACCTGATGATGCGCGTCTGGCCCGCCGCCGTCGCGCGCGTCGGCGAAGAGGTCGCCGATATGCAGGCGATCGCCGACGAAGCGGGCGCGGGGATCACGATCGAGCCCTGGGACTATCGCTTCTATGCCGAGAAGGTGCGCCGCGCGCGCTACGATATCGACGAGGCCGAGGTGAAGCCGTATCTTCAGCTCGACAATATGGTTCAGGCGATGTTCTACGCTGCGGGCCGACTCTACGATCTCGAATTTACCGAGAATACCGGCGCAGTGCCGGTCTTCCATCCCGATGTCCGCACCTTCGCGGTCACCGATGGCCGCGACGGATCGAATGCCGGTCTGTTCTACTTCGATCCCTATGCGCGCACCGGCAAGCGTTCGGGCGCGTGGATGACGACCTATCGCAGCCAGCAGACTCTAGGCGGCGAGCAGAATGTGCTCGCGTCGAACAATAACAATTTCACCAAGCCGGCCGAGGGCGAGAAGACGCTGATCAGCCTCGACGACGCGCGGACGCTGTTCCACGAATTCGGCCACGCCATCCATTATCTGCTCCAGGACGTGTACTATCCCGGGCTCGCCGGCACGCCGCGCGACTTCGTCGAATATCCGAGCCAGGTGAACGAGAATTGGGTGCTCACCCCCGACATCCTCAATCGCTTCGCGACGCATGTCGAAACCGGCGAGCCGATGCCGCAATCCTTGGTCGAGCGGATCACCGAGAGCGACAAGTTCAACCAGGGCTTCGCGACGGTCGAATATCTCTCCTCGGCGATCGTCGACATGCGGCTTCACAACCGCACCGATCCGGTAACCGATGTCGACGCCTTCGAGCGCGATACGCTCGCCGAGATCGGCATGCCGCACGAGATCGTCATGCGCCACCGGTTGCCGCAATTCGGTCATCTGTTTTCGTCGGACGCCTATTCGGCCGGCTATTACAGCTATTTGTGGTCGGAGACGATGGACGCCGACACCTTCGAAGCGTTCGAGGAAACCGGCGATGTCTGGAACCGCGCGGTCGCTGACCGCTTCCGCGCCACCCTGCTGTCGACCGGCAACGAGACCGACCGCGCCGAAGCCTATCGCCAGTTCCGCGGTCGCGATCCCGATGTCGATGCGCTGCTCAGGAAGCGCGGCTTCCCGGTCGGTGTGAACGGCGAAACAGGCGGGAATTGAGCCGCTACCCCCTCCCCGGCGGGGGAGGGCAGGCATGGCGTTTTCAGCGCGTGATGGCCGCGCCGCTGACGGCGGAGCGGCGGCCGGCTGCGTTGCGTTGCCGCGTCCGCGCAGGCCGCGCATTGATTTTCGTGCGACCCATCGGGAACCTCGCGCCGCCCGCGTAATTATATTATAGAGTCTGCTCACCCGGATTCGCGTCAGGATAGAAACTGCATGGCCAGCGATAACCAGCGCCGAAATTTGCCGCCGCTAGACCTTTATGTACCCGAGCCCAAGTTCCGCCCCGGCGACGAGGCCGATTTTTCGGACCTCGACATCACGCCCGCGGGCGAAACGCCGCGTCCCGATACCGCCGCCTCGCATAACGATATGCACGCCCATGCCTATGGCCTCGTCCGCGTGCTCGACGACGATAACAAGGCCGTGGGGCCATGGGACCCTAAGCTTGAGCCAGAAACGATGTGCAAGATCTTGCGCGCGATGGCGCTGACGCGCGCCTATGACGGCCGGATGTTCCGCGCCCAGCGGCAAGGCAAGACGAGCTTTTACATGAAATGCACGGGCGAGGAGGCGGTGGCGATCGCCGCGACCTTCGCGCTCGACCGCGACGATATGTGTTTTCCCTCCTATCGCCAGCAGGGGATTTTGATCGCGCGCGACTGGTCGCTCGTCGACATGATGAACCAGGTCTATTCGAACAGGAAGGACCGGCTGAAAGGCCGTCAGCTGCCGATCATGTATTCGAGCAAGCAAGGCGCCTTCTTCTCGATCTCGGGCAATCTCGCGACGCAATTTCCGCAGGCGGTCGGCTGGGCGATGGCATCCGCG
>CAYQVL010000147.1:0-5350 GCA_964420825.1 uncultured Sphingomonadaceae bacterium | reverse complement strand
AGCATCTCGGTCGTCGACACGCATGGCGAGGTGCTCGGCATCGTCCGCTCGCCCGACGCGCCGATCTTCGGCATCGACGTTTCGCTGCAAAAGGCGCGCACCGCGACCTTCTTTTCGAGTGCGCGCGCCGCCGCCTCATTGACCGCCAATCCGAGCGCGGACGTTAGGCAATTCGTCCCCGCGACGCGCACCTTCCTTGCCGATCCGAGCGCTCTCACGGGCAGCACCGCCTTTTCGGACCGCGCCGGCGGCAACCTCTCGCGCCCCTATTTTCCCGATGGCGAGGTCGGCAGGCCGAACGGCCCGCTCTCACGGCCGATCGACAGTTTCAACCCCTTCTCGACCGGGCTCCAGTCCGCGCTGGTGCTTGGCAACATTACACGTCACATCAATTTCATCTTCGGCCTGACGACCGATACGCCGCGGCGCTGCACCGCGACGCCCGACGTCGCGCCGGGGCAAAATCCGCTCGAGAACGGCATCCAGATTTTCCCCGGTTCGGTGCCGATCTATCGCGGCAACCGGCTCGTCGGCGGCATCGGCGTGTCGGGCGACGGGATCGATCAGGACGATATGATAAGTTTCCTCGGCGCGCACAACGCAAGCGTTCGCGTTGGTGGCATCAGCAACGCCGCGCCGGCGATCCGCGCCGACAGGATCGTCGTCAATGTCGGCGGGCAGAGCGTCCGGCTGCGCTATGTCAGCTGCCCCTTCGCGCCGTTCCTCGACACGCCCGAACAGAATGTCTGTCAGGGGCTCTAGACGATGGCGGCGACGCTCCCCCTGATCTGCTTCGCCGCGATGGCGCAGGGGAGCGGCGCGCCCGCATTGACGCCGCCTCAATTCTTGCCCGCTCGTGCGAATGCCGCATCCTCCACCGCTCTCGCCGTCACCGATCCCGGCCCCCGCCGCGGCACCATGCGCCGCCGCGTGCCCGGCGAGGACGAACAAGGACTCAACGAGATTCAGGACGAAGAGCAAGCCGCCGAACCGGGTGATGCCGACGAGACAATCATCGAGGGCCGCCGCCGCCCGGGCGTGCCGCAAAGCGACTTGCCAGAGCCGGTTGCGCAGGAGAATATTGGCGCGGTCCACGCCCCGCCGCCACAGGCCTTCCCGTCCGACGAATTTCCCGTCCCCGATCGCTGGCGGATAGTCGAGACGCTCGGGCTCGTGCGCGAGAATTATCTCGATCCCTATCATCAAAATACGTTGAAGGGCGACCGGCCGATCCCTCTCGGCGACCTTCCTGACTGGCTGCCGCTCAATGGCGATGACTGGTTCTTCGTCGTCAACGCTACCTCGGACACGGTGATCGAACCGCGCAGCTTCCCTACCCCGGTCGGCGTCCAGACCACCGAACGACCGAACAGCCTCGACACCTTCGGCCGCTCGGACAGTCTCGTGGTCGCCCAGACCTTCATCACCGGCGCGGCGCTGATCAAGGGCTCGACCGCCTATCGCCCGCCCGATGTCGAATATCGCGTCACGCTCGCGACGCAGTTCAACTATGTCGACGTCACCGAGCGGCGGATATTGTTCGTCGAGCCGAGCCGTCCGAGCCACCGCTTCGACTGGTTTACCGGCGTCCAGGAACTGTTCGTCGACTATCATTTCCGCAACACCTCGCGGCGCTACGACTTCGATAGCATCCGCGTCGGCATCCAGCCGTTCAATGCAGATTTTCGCGGCTTCCTGTTCCAGGACAACCAGCTCGGCATACGGCTCTTCGGCACCCGCGACAACAACCGCTGGCAGTATAATCTCGCCGCTTTCTGGCGCGTCGAAAAGGACACCAATTCAGGCCTCAACGACATTTTCCAGTCGCCGCGCAGCGATGTCGTCTTTCACGCCAATCTCTATCGCCAGGATTTGCCCTTTCCCGGCCTCACCAGCCAGCTGAGCCTGACATACAATATGAACCGCGAACGCGGCGATATCGAAATCGACGATAACGGATTCCCCGTCCGCCCGGCGCTGCTCGGCAGCCTGCGCGGCCGCAATTACGATGTCGGCTATTTGGGCTATAATGCCGACGGACGGATCGGCCGGTTCAATCTGACCGCTTCGGCCTATCTGGCGCTGGGGCAAGATCGCAACAGCCTCTTCACCGACGAGCCCGCCGATATTTTTGCGTATTTCAGCGCAGCAGAGCTCAGCTACGATGTCGACTGGATGCGCTTTCGTCTTTCGGGGCTATATGCCAGCGGTGACGGCGATCCCTATGACGGCGCCGAGCGCGGCTTCGACGCGATCTTCGAAAATCCGATCTTCGCAGGCGCCGACACCAGCTACTGGATCCGCCAGACGATTCCCTTCGCCGGGGGCGGGCGGGTTATCGGCGTCAACGGCCGCAACGGCATTCTCAATTCGCTGCGCTCGTCGAAGGAACAAGGCCAGTCGAACTTCAACAATCCCGGGACGATACTTGTGGGCGTCGGCGCCGATTTCGATATCACTCCGGGCGTCCGCCTCTCGCTCAACGCCAACCATCTGTGGTTCGAGAACACCGCGACGCTCCAGGCGCTGCGCAACGAAGGCAGCATTCCCCGGTCGATCGGCTACGACCTGTCGGCGGCGGCGATCTGGCGGCCATTTTCGACGCAGAACATCGTCTTCCGCCTGTCGGGCGCGATGCTCGCTGCGAACGATGGATTCAGCGATCTCTTCGCCAACGACCGCCGCACCGGCACCTATTATTCGGTGCTCTTCAACGCGATCGTAACATACTGATGGCGCATTGGATCACTCTCCCCCGCCTCGCGCTGCTGTTGGCAGCAATCGCGGCAATCTTCGCCATCCTGTCGAGTCCCGGCATCGCCTCGGGGGAAGAGGCGGCGATCGATCGCGATTATGCCGCCGCCGGTGTCCTCGCCGAGCCCGCGCCGCGCAACCAGAGCGAGGAGGCTGTCGCGGCCAAGAGCACGGGCTGCGTATCGTGCCACACCGCTTCAGACGAACTCACGATGCACGCGACGCCTGCCGTTCGTCTCGGCTGCACCGATTGCCATGGCGGCAATCCGGGCGTAGCGCTCGCCCGGCCCGATCTCGATCCCGATAGCCGCGCCTATCTCGATATCCAGAACCGCGCGCACGTCCTGCCGCTCTACCCCGAGAGCTGGCACTTCCCGTCGAGCGCCAACCCCGCGCGCAGCTACACCTTGCTCTCGCGCGAAAGCCCCGAATATATCCGCTTCGTCAATCCGTCCGACTATCGCGTGGTGCGCGAATCATGCGGTGCCTGCCATATCGAGGTTATCGAAGCGGCCGAGCGCTCGCTGATGGCGACGGCGGCGATGTTCTGGGGCGGGGCGGCCTATAACAACGGCATCCTTCCGTTCAAACTTTCGCGCTTCGGCGAGGCCTACACTCGCGACGGCGAGCCCGCGGTGCTGCTCGCGCCCGGAACCCCGGTCGATCCCGAAAGCGGCTATCCGTTCGATCCCGAGCGAATCACCGAGGCGCAGCGCGCGCGCGGCGCGCTTCCCGGCCTCTATCCGCTGCCGACCTGGCATACCGTGCCCCCCGGCGACATCTTCCGCGTCTTCGAGCGCGGCGGGCGCAATATCGGCACCCAATTTCCAGAAATCGGAATCCCCAATATCGGCGGCAACATCCAGCGGCTCGAAGAGCCGGGCCGTCCCGACCTGCGTCAGTCGAACCGCGGCCCCGGTACCGGCCTGCGGGTGTCGATCCCGATCCTCAACATCCACAAGACGCGCCTCAACGATCCGCTGATGTGGTTCATGGGCACGAACGACCAGCCCGGCGACTATCGCCATTCGGGTTGCGCAGCGTGCCACGTCATCTACGCCAACGACCGCGAACCGCGCCATGCGATGGGCTTTGCGCGCTATGGCCGCGACGGCCAGACGGCAACCGCCGATCCGACAATCAACCGGCTGCGCGAAGGGCATCACCGCCTCGCGCCAACCGATGCCGAAGAAACCGAAACCCATGCCGTCGACGTCTCGGTCGCGCCCGGTCAGTGCGGCGCCGCCTTCGACCGCGTCGCCGCCGACCTGCGCGAACGCGGTCTACGCGGCGCCGGCGCGCATAATGACGATCGCCAAGTGGGGAACAGCGATCATGGCGACAGCCGGAGGATTGCCGCCGAGCATGGCGTCGTCGGCGTCCCCGATGACGATGAACCCCACGCATCGGGCGGCCTCCCGATGGACGAACGCGAGCGCGGCCACCCGATCCGCCACGCCTTCAGTCGATCGATTCCGACGTCGCAGTGCATGAGCTGTCACATGCACCAGCCCAACATGTTCATGAACACCTATCTCGGCTACACGATGTGGGATTACGAGAGCGACGCCCCGCTGATGTGGCCGGCGCGCCAGCTTTACCGCACCGCCGAGCAGGCCTTCGAAATCCTCGACCGCAATCCCGAAATGGCCGCCGTGCGCGGCTGCTGGGGCGACGAGGATTTCATGCGCAACGTCAACGACCTAATCAACCCGCAAGCGCGGAATACGCAGTTCGCCGACTATCACGGCCATGGCTGGAATTTCCGCGCGATCTTCCGGCGAGATCGCGAGGGCAATCTGCTCGACGAGGCTGGCGAGATCGTCGCCAACGACGATCCCGAACGTTTCCGCCGCGAAGGCGAGGGCCAGTTCGTCGAACCCGGCACCAACCCCGGCCGCGCCGTCCATATGATGGACATCCATGCCGAGATCGGCATGCAGTGCGCCGACTGCCATTTCGCGCAGGACAGCCATGGCAACGGGCTCATTTACGGCGAGGTCGCGAGCGCGGTCGAGATCAGCTGCGTAGATTGCCATGGCACCGCCGACGACTATCCGACCCTGCGCACCTCGGGACCCGCCGCGCCGCCTGCCGGCAACAACCTGCTGCTGCTGCGCAACCCCGACGGCCAGCGCCGCTTCGAATGGTCGAACGACAGCGCCGGGCGGCGCGTGCTGCTCCAGCGTTCGATCATGGATCCGGCGCTCGAATGGGAGGTTACGCTCGTCCGCGATACCGTCGACCGGACGCATCCCGATTTCAACGAACGCTCGGCGCGCGCCAAATTGATGGGCCGCGGCGGCGCCGAAAGCGGCGTCTTCGAATTCGGCCCAGGCATCGCGCCCGAAGACCGCGCGCACCGCAACGACGAGATGGCGTGCTTCACCTGCCACCTTTCCTGGACGACCTCATGCGGCGGCTGCCATCTGCCGATCGAGGCCAATGCGCTGACGAGCGCGCACCATTATGACGGCATCCAGAGCCGCAACTTCGCGACCTACAATCCGCAGGTCGCGCGCGATCAAATGTTCCAACTTGGGAGGCATCAGACGACGCGCGGCAATATCATCGCACCCGTCCGTTCGAGCTCGGC
>CAYQVL010000146.1:0-5392 GCA_964420825.1 uncultured Sphingomonadaceae bacterium | reverse complement strand
AAGCTGAACGGCTTGGTGACGACACCGACGGTGAGAATGCCCTTTTTGCGCGCGGCCTTGGCAATCACGGGAGCAGCGCCGGTACCGGTGCCGCCGCCCATGCCCGCGGCGATGAAGCACATATGCGCGCCATCAAGCGCATCTTCAATCTGAGCGATCGTCTCTTCGGCGGCGGCGCGACCGATTTCAGGACGCGAACCCGCGCCGAGGCCCTCGGTGATCTTGGGGCCAAGCTGGATCCGCGTATCGGCGCCGCTATGGTTGAGCGATTGCGCGTCGGTATTGGCGACGATGAAATCGACGCCCTGGACCTGCGCTTCGATCATGTTGGCGATGGCGTTTCCGCCCGCGCCGCCGACGCCGATGACGCCAATTTTCGGCCGCAGCTCGTTAACCTCGGTCCTGGTAAATTCGATGGTCATGGCCTGATATCTCCCTAGATTTGCGCATCCGCCCAGCGCGTTAACGAATCTTAACCCATTATGATTCGGCGATGCTAGTAAAATCTGTCTCCGACTCGTGGATAAAGCTCACTTTTTCTCTCAATATTCGCTTTTGAACGCCGTCATGAACCGATGCCACAGATTGCCGCCCGCGGCGCGATGGACGAACTGATCGTCATTGCGCATCGCGCCGAGGTCGACAGGACCCTCGGCGGCGAAGCGAGCCAGCCCCGCCAAGGTCGCAAATGCGGGGCCAGAATGAGCTTCGGGCAGCCCCGCCATACCGCGCGGACGCCCTGTTCGCACGGTGCGCCCAAGCGCGCCCTGAGCGAAATCGGCGATACCTTTTAGCTCGGCCCCACCGCCGGTGAGCACGACCTGACGGCCGACCGGGCCGGTAAAGCCCATGGTATCGAGCGCGACGCCGACCTGCGCCATCAGATCCTCGAGCCGTTCGCGGACGACGGCTATCAATTGCGCGCGCGTAATCCTGGGCGTCTCTCCCGTATCGTCGCCAGACGCCGGGGTGATATCGATCATCTCGTGATTATCGCGCGGGCTCGTCGTTGCCGAGCCATGGAAACATTTGATCCGTTCAGCCTGTGCACGGCGCATGCCAAATTCGGTGGCCACGGCATCGGTGATGTCGGCGGCTCCGAAGGCGATCGAGGTCAATCCGACGAGCATCCCGCCGGCGAACAGCGAAACGTTGGTGACCCCGGCACCGAGCTCGACGAGCGCGACGCCCAGTTCGCGTTCTTCTTCGCTCAAGCAGGCATGACCGGTGGCAACCGGCGAGGCGACGATGCCTTCGACGGTGAGATAGGCGCTGCGCACGCACAAATCGAGATTGCGCATCGGCGACCGTTCGGCGAGCACGGCGTGGATATCGACGCCAAGCTGATCGGCGTGGAGGCCGATCGGGTTCTTGATTCCTTCGAGGCCATCGAGCGTATAGAGCGTCGGGTGAGCGTGAAGAATTTCAAGGCCGTCGGGATCGATGGCCGCGAGCCCCGCGTTATGAAGATCGCGGATATGCGCTTCTTCGACGCGATAGCCGCCGAGATCGGCCTCGATCGTCGTTACCTTGCTGACCAGACCGCCGGCCGAACAGCCGACCCAGACCTTTTCGATGCCTTGGCCGGCAATTCGTTCGGCTTGCTCGACGGTTTGCCGGATCGCCGCTTCGGTCTGCTCCATATCGGCGATGTAGCCGCGTTTGACACCTTTGCTTTCGCGTTGCCCCGTGCCGAGCACCTGGAGATCGCCGCCTTCCGGGTTACGCACGATCATCGCGCAGATCTTCGACGTCCCGATATCGAGAACGGTGATCAGATCGTCATCCCTTGCCTGTGCCATAATCAGCCTGCTCCCCTAAATATTGTCGGCTTCGCCAGCCTCTTCGGACGCTGGCTCGGGCAGTTCTTCGCGCACCACCCGGACGACGAAGCGATCGGGAACGCGCATGTCGAAGCGCCGCACCCCTTCGCCGAGCAGTCCGGTGACGCCGTCGAGCCGAGCGAAGCGGATCAACGCCTGCGAGGCTGCTTCCTCGCCTTCGGGAAGCGCCAGCGTCTCGCCCGACTGGAAGCGCAAATCCCAGCGGCGGTTGCCAATCCAGCTTGCCCCCGCGAGCATCGGGCGCAGCGCCGGGGCGCGGTCCATCAGCGCCTCGAAACTCGCCACCTGATGGTTGGCGCGCGGACCGATGATGAGCGGCAGATCGGGCATCGCATCGAGCGCCACTTCTTCGAGCACGGCACCGTCGATATCGACGAGATAGATGCGCTGCTGATGCTGCCAGATCGCCGTCGGCTGCCGTTCGGTTATCGACACGACGAGCGTGTCGGGCAGGCGGCGCGAAACGCGCGCTTCGCGGACCCAGCTAAACGCCTCGACGCGCTGGCGGACCTCGGAAAGATCGACATTGGCCATCGCCATCGACGGCTGATCGAGCGCGACGGCATAGACCGGCAGGCGGTCCATATGATCGATGCCCTGGATTTCGACGCGCTCGACGGTGAAGCCGAGCTTGCCCAGCCCCTCGCCGACCTGCCAGCCGATCATCTGAGGCAGCCGGATCATCGTCGCCGCTGCCCCCAGGGCCAGCGTAAACAATGCGATTACACCCCAATGGATGCCGCGCCGGATCGCCGCCTCTTCGAAGGGCAGGATGCCGGCAAGCTGCACCGCAAAGGGTTGGCGTTGCGCCCTCTTGGCGGCTTTGCGTTTAACCGTCGCGCGCCTCTTGGGCTGCGATCCGCAACGGACGGTCCTGGCTTTGCTCATAGCGCTTCCTCCACGATCCGGGTCACAAGGTCTGCGTATGTCATGCCGATGTGTCTGGCCTGTTCGGGAACGAGGCTGAGCGGCGTCATGCCTGGCTGGGTGTTGACCTCGAGCAAATAGAGCCCCTCCTCGCCGCGCTTTTCGTCCCAGCGAAAATCCGAACGGCTCGTACCCCTGCAGCCCAGCAGCCGATGCGCCTTGAGCGCGATCCGCTTGCATTGTTCGGCGATGGCGATCGGGATGGCGGCTGGGCAGACATGGTCGGTCAGCCCTTCGGTATATTTGGCATCGTAATCGTAAAATTCGCGCTTGGGCAGCAGCTCGGTGACGCCAAGCGCCTCATCTCCGATCACCGCCGTGGTCAGTTCGCGACCGGCGATGAAGGGTTCGGCGAGCAAGCGATCGAACGCCTCCCATGGGCCAGCCGCGTCGCGCGAGATCGGCGAACCGTAATTGCTCGCATGGGTGACGATCGCGACGCCCACCGACGAGCCTTCGTTGACGGGCTTGAGCACATAGGGCCGCGGCATCGGATCGGCGGTATAGAGACTCTCGCTGTCGACGATCAGCCCGTCGGGCATGCGAATGCCATGCGGCACCAGCGCCTGTTTGGTGAGCACCTTGTCGATCGCAATGACCGAGGTTGCGAGGCCCGAATGGGTATAGCGGATCTGCATGATATCGAGCAGCCCCTGAACGCTGCCGTCTTCGCCGGGGCTGCCATGGAGGGCGTTGAAAACGATATCGGGACGGACGCCATCGAGCACCATCGCGATGTTGCGATCCATATCGATTCGCGTAACCCGATGGCCGAGGCCTTCGAGCGCCTTGGCGACTCCTTCGCCGCTCATCAGCGATACCTCGCGTTCGGCAGACCAGCCGCCCATGAGAACCGCGATATGGAGCTTTCCGGTCATGCCGCATCCCCTATGCGCTGGATTTCCCATTCGAGTTCGACCCCCGACGCCTCGTGCACACGGCGGCGGACATCCTCGCCGAGCGCTTCGATATCCGCCGATGTCGCCTCACCGGTGTTGATCAGGAAGTTGGTGTGTTTTTCGGAAACCTGCGCGCCGCCCACCGTCAATCCGCGACAGCCGGCCTCATCGATGAGCTGCCACGCCTTCTGGCCCGGCGGGTTTTTGAAGGTCGAACCGCCGGTGCGCGAGCGCAACGGCTGGCTTGCCTCGCGTTCGGCAGCGATACGATCCATCTCGGCGCCGATTTCGGCCGGATCGCCCGGTGCGCCTTCGAACAGTGCATCGACGACAATCGCGCCATCAGGCACCGCCGAGTGGCGATAGCGATAGTCGAAGCGTTCGCGCGGCCAGGTCTCGATTGCGCCATCGCGCATGACCAGCTTCGCCTCGACGAGAATGTCCTCGACCTCGCGACCATAGGCACCGGCGTTCATCCGCACCGCGCCGCCCGCCGTCCCGGGAATGCCGCGAAGAAATTCCAGACCGCCTATCCCGGCATCGCGCGCCCGCGAAGCGACGGTGATGCCCATCGCGGCGGCGCCCGCGCGCACGCGGTTGCCGGCCTCGATCCTGATCGCGGCGAAGGTCTTGGGCAGCCGGACGACGACGCCGCGGACGCCGCCATCGCGGACGATAAGGTTCGAGCCGACGCCGATCGGCATGACCGGCATCGCCGGGTCGAGCTGGCTCATGAACTGCGACAGATCCTCGATGTCGCTCGGCCGCACCAGCCATTCGGCCGCACCGCCGGTACGGAACCAGATGAAATCGGCGAGGCTGCCGTCGGGCTGGATCGCGCCGTCAAGCGGCGGCAGGCCGGTGAGAATACCGGTTTCGTTCATTCCCGCGCCTCCTTGATCCCGGTGGCAAGGTTCGCAGCCCATTGGGTGATGTCGCCGGCGCCGAGGCAGACCACCATGTCGCCGGGCTCGATAACGCCGGCGAGCGCTTTGGCGAGCTCGGTTTCGTCCGCGACGGTTTGCGCCGCGCGGTGACCGCGTTCGGAAAGGCCCGCGACCAGTGTCGCGGCGTCGATGCCCTCGATCGGCTCCTCGCCCGCGGGATAGACAGGGGTGACGAAGACCATATCGGCATCGTTGAAGGCGCTTTCGAACTCGCCGAACAGATCGCGCAGCCGGGTGTAACGGTGGGGTTGCATGACCGCGATCACGCGGCGCTTGCTGCCTTCGCGTGCGGCCGCGAGCGCGGCGCGGATTTCGACCGGATGGTGGCCGTAATCGTCGATGATTGTCACGCCATCGACCTCTCCGGCTTTGGTGAAGCGCCGTTTGACGCCATCGAAGTCCGCAAAGCCCGTGGCGACTTTGTCGTCTTCGATGCCGAGTTCGAGTCCGACACCGATCGCGGCGAGCGCGTTCTGGACATTGTGCCGCCCCGCCATCGGCAGGACGATGCCGTCGATACGGCGGGTCGCGCCATCGCGATCACGGATGACGACGTCGAAGCAGTTGCCGCCGTTTTCGGCGCGAATATTTTCGGCGCGGACATCGGCCTGGGCGGAAAAACCATAGGTGACGATACGCCGATCGCGAACGCGCGGAATGATCGCCTGGACCTCGGGATGATCGAGACAGAGCAGGGCCGCGCCGTAGAAGGGGACGTTCTCGACGAACTCTATATAGGCGTCTTTGACCTTGTCGAAGCTGCCATAATGATCGA
>CAYQVL010000145.1:0-5429 GCA_964420825.1 uncultured Sphingomonadaceae bacterium | reverse complement strand
AGAAATGTTTCAGCTATGCCGAAACCTAAATCCTCCCGTGCGACGGTTCGGAACACCCCCCAACCCAAGAAGCACATCTTTGTCGCAGCCGTTTTCACCGACGATTTCGGCCGCGAACGTGCGTTGACCGTCAGCAGCGCAGCATCTTTCAGCAAGAAGAAGCTTGATGGGGCATCTCGTGCCATTCCGCGTAGAAGCGATCGCGAGATGGAGCGCGCCATCAAGGCTGGCGACCGCGAGACCGCAAGGGCGATCCGGAAGCTGCGCAAGCAGGAGCGCGAGACCGACCGGAGCATCGCACGCTTCTTCCGGCGGAAAATTAGGACGGTGGCCACGCCGACGACCCAGCTCAAACATAGGCCGCCGAAGCCGCGAGCAATAAGACCGTCCCGCGCTATGCGAGCGCTGCCAAGCTATGGCGGATTCATCCGCGATAGGCAGAACCGCATCGGCGTGTTTTTCGATGCCAAGTACTTCTCGAGCCGAACTGCGCGACCGGGTGTCGCCATGCGGATGACGAAATACATTTGGAATGGATCAGCGCTCGATGATCGAGGGGCGCCAATGTTTCGGAGCAATGTTGGAGAAACGATCGAGGAGGTGGTTTGTGGGTTCGATCATCTCGAGCAGGTTAACCGTTCGGCCCAGAAAGGCGCCAAGGTTCTAAATACGGCGGTGCTCGCCATGGATCATCGCTGGACTCGGGAGCAGATGATGGAGGTGGGCGAGGAGTGGGCGGAAGAGCGGTTCGGCCAGTACGGCCTCCCTTTTGCGATTGCGCTCCACGAGCCGCCGCCAGACGGAGACGAGCGCAATTGGCACATTCATGTCAATTGGAGCTGGCGCCCCCTTGAGAGGATCCGGGCGTACGAGTGGCTCGTTTCGGAAGCCTTGCGTACTCATCTCGATGGTCGGGAAGGAATGCGGGTTCTTCGAGATCGATTTGCAGCGCTTTCGACCGAGATGTCGTTTCGCCGCGGCGATTGCGATGTTTACACTGGCCTATCCCATGCTGCGCGCGGTCTCCCAATCGAACCGCAAAGGAAAATGTACGAAGAGAAGACTCGGCGTGCCCGCGGCGGTGAATTCGTGGCCGCCAATGAAGAAAACCATGAGCGGGTGCTGCGGTCGAAAGCCGCCTTGATCGACGACGACCTAAGACGAGAGGCTGAGCACCTCGTCGAGCTCCAAGAGATTGCGTGCCGGGCAGCAGCGAGGATCGCCCACAATGTCACAATTCCACGTATTCCGTCGATCGCGTACAGGCCTGCTTGGGTCAGCAAGACACACAAGAAAGTAAGCAACGACACGCGTCACCAGACTCAGGCTACTGTAAGCAAAGGTCCGCGTGCTCCCCTCGTCTTAGCCCGTCCGCACACCTATGGACTCCCTACCTTCGTCCAATCTTTGAAGACCAAGTTCCAGGCAGGCAAATTCGCAAATTTGCGAATCTCGGAACTCCAAACCCCACCGGTTGCGCGCCCGCCCGCACAGGCATGTCGGCCGCATCTTTTGAGATTGAGCCTGCGAGGCTTCGAATGGCCCAAGGTAGTAAGCGCCGTGCCGCTTGTGACCGCACCATTTGCTGGCTTTGTCTCAACTGTTTTCAAGGTACCGCGGCAACGCGTTGTGCCGAAGCAGGCGATGACGCCGCCAGAAGTCGCCGCGCCTACAATCCATCCGATGCCGTTCGTTTTGAAATCGCCAGGAGCGCGCATGACTGGTGCACCGCCTGGGATCGTAACGTCGGCTGTCGCTCCAGCAGTTCCGGCGCGAGCATTACCTATTAGGACGATCAAGGCTCCCACGCCAGCGGTAGGGTCGGTCGCCACACATGCTGTAATGAGCGCGTTCCCGGCGCTTTCTAGGCCGGTCCCACCGCGTCCTATTACTCCTCCAGCGTCAGCAACGCCGCGCGTTGATCTTACCATGCCGCGTCGGCGAACAGTGCCATCGACAATCGCGTCTGAAACCTGGACGGCGTTGGAACTGACCCTCAACCGGGCTTTACGGGTACTGCGCGGAGAGGTGGAACAAACGCGCAAGGCGGACGCAGAGGCTGATCGAAAATCGGTGCCACCGCTTCGTTCAGCTAACTCCCCTTGGCTCCTGTTTGAACTTCTTGCCGAACAGCGATCTTTGATTGTCAGGGGCAAAGAAGGACAATGGGTCTTGCCACCCAGCCTTGCGAATGCAGCAGGCCTGACGACCGATCAGCTCTCGACGCTCTCGATGCAACGCGTTCTTAGTGACGAGGCGCAGAAGCAGCAGGAGGAGTTGGCTGCGGTTGCCGATCTCGTTGCCACTGACCCGCGGCATTACATTGTGCAGACACCCGCCGGTTGGCGTCTATCGAGGAATGCTCCGGAACACCTGAGAAGGACCGTGTACGACTGGCGAGGGGATCCGCAAGTCCAGAATGCACTCGGAATGATGTCGAACGCAGGAGCACCTCCGGCCGGCCTTGCGAGCGTGACCGACAGCCGCAGGCGAATCTTCCTGGAGTATATCTATCGTCGGCCGGATGCGGCCGATGCTCGAACCCGGGATCAGGCTGACCGCAGGCCCGCATTCCCACCTCCAGGCTGGGACGGCGGCTTGGGTTTCTAGCTCTTTGCTACCCGTTTGGGGCGACGCCGGAACGTCTCTCACGCAACTCGCCCACGCGCGCATCCACATTGGGAAAAGTCCCGCAGCTTCGCTTTGCGGATGAGGTTGGTGAAAGAAGGGAAAAGGTCCCTCCGGCCAGCTTCGCAAAAAGCGAGGTTCAAGCATGACCAAGAGGAACGGAGTAGCCACCGACGGGCGTGGCCACGATAATGGAACGCAAGGTGACGGCGACGTCCGCACCCTGCGCCCGGCAAGAACGAGGGAGCAGTGGCCACCTATCCCCCAGCGAAACGCAGCAGACCTCAGGCAGGTATGCATACTCGATGTCGAGACCACGGGCCTGGATTGGACCCGGCATCGCGTGATCGAGGTGTGCGCCGCACGCGTGCAGGTTGATCGGCGTGGCAGGATCGTTGGAGTTCGCTCGATCGGAGAAGGCGTACAAGACCCCGGCCATGCCCTGCCACACGAGATCGTGGAGCTCACCGGGCTCACGGATGCGATGCTCGAGAACAAGGAAATCGCAGTCGAAGAGCTTGCGAGATGTATTTCCTCCTGTTCTGCCGTCGTGGCTTTCAACGCCGCTTTCGACCGTCCGTTTATCGAGGCGATGTTGCCGGATCTGCCGCGCCTTGAGTGGGGCTGCGCTATGAAAGATATCAGCTGGCGGCAGCTCGGCTTTGAGCCCGGTCCGCAAAACTATTTGCTCATGCAGACAGGCTATTATCCCCCCTCCGCTCACCGGGCGCGGCAAGACGTGTTGTCGCTCGTCCAACTGCTTGCTCACACCTGCGAGGATGGCAAGCCCGTAATGGCAAAGCTGCTTTCTGCGATCGCGGCCCCTGCATGGCGTTTCGAAGCGACACTGGCGCCCTATGAAACGCGACACGTCCTCAAGGACCGCGGCTATCGCTACCGCAAGCAGGGGCAAGGCGCACTTTGGCACAAGCTGGTGCGCTACAGCGACTACCAGACTGAACTTGCTTGGTATCGCGAGACCATTGGGATGGAGCCAGGCATCGCCGATTTACCAGCGAGTGAACGGTATCGTCATGAGCACAGCTGGGCACCGATCGAGCCAGAGGGCGGATGGCCGAGATACCTGAGGTGAAGTGAGATAGTGAGCCGTCCCGGTTGAGGGAAAAGGCTTCGAGCACCCTGCGGTGCTCGCAACTCCAACAAGGAAATACCTGAATGATTGATCTGTATATCGGCGGGGCCTGCCCGCGCCGCTCGCTTACCTATGCCCTGCCGCGCGCCTTGGTTTGCCCCTCCGCACCACTGGATGCGTCGCTGCCAAATTCTGGCCTTGGCGTCATCGCTTCCAGCGGAAGCACGAAAGATAGCATCCCGGTGATTAGCAAGGTCGCCGCCAAGACTGGTCGCACTTGGCTAGTGGCAAATTTCGAGGACGAATATACCAACATCTGCAGCGGCATCATGCATATGCGTCCGACCCCGGCGGGTGTCGACATTGTCATGGTGCACCCTTTCTTGTCTGGCGACGATGCTCCGATGACACTCATATCGTCATGCGCCGGGCGTGCCTTCGGCTTCGATGCGCAAGGCCAAGGCATCGACCTGCCGCCGCCAGAACGCTCGAAGGCTTCGGCTGGAGCGGATCGCGGATGGGGTGAATTGAAGCGACGGATGGAGGCGAGCGCCAAGCGCTACGGTTTCTGGCCTTGGGAATCTTGGGAGCTTTGCGTCGCCTGAAGCTGATGGCCGATGCGTTTGCTGAATGCGTCGGCTGAAGACTCCGAATTCACACCAAGCGGGCGGCGCTCCTTCGAGGAGGCGCCGCCCGCTTGCATTGGACCAAAGGACCAATCCTATGACCAAGTCGCTGCATGCCCCGGTGCTCGCATCGCTGATCATAATCCGAAACAAGCCGATATTCACCGCGGGGTCTGCCATCAGTACGATCGCGCTGTTCACGGTCGAAAGACTGGGGCAACTGGAAGCGCGGTTCGACCTGCTGCACAGAGGCTTCGATCAACACACATCGCGCGCCGGTATCCTCGATGGGTTAGCCGGCGTCATTCCGCCCGCCGCCGCTTTGCTGTTGCGCACGCAGCCGAAAGTCGGTCGCAGCGCCATGGCCGCGGGAGACATTCAAGGCGCCACGGATCTCGACCTACTTAGACGCCAGCTTCCTAAAACGACGGTTGTACCCTTCGCCCTCTCCGACCGGCAACTGACCAAATCTGCCCGGGAGCTCGGCCTTGCGATCGCGGATGCGCGGTCCACCCAGCTTGCACGTAGGCGACGAGCACCGGAGCAGGCGATGGCGTTCTGGGCGAGATACACTGCAGCCACCTGTCACCCGCAGGAGGCGCAGAACCTTATCGCCGCTTTTCGGGCTTGGCGTGCACTCGAGGAAGCAAAGCCAATCAGGTTCTGACCAAGCCCCTCCTGGCCGGCGGAAGCCTCGCCGAAGAGCGAGGTCAGATGAGACATGCAGTGCACAGCGCCCAGCAAGCAGCGGCTGCAGAACATCGGGAAGCGTGGGTTAAACCCATGGAAAGGAAAAAGAATGCCAAAATTCACGTTTATCGATGTCGAAGCCGTTTGGGACGAGCTTCTGCATGAGGCCTACCGCGAGATTGATCCGCGGGGCGCTGCGAAGCAAAAGCGGAAAGACCAGCACCGGCACCGTGTGCCCTGCAAGAGGGTAATTGCCGCCGCAGCCTTCGACATCGAAATCGAGGACAGCGGAAAGCTCAGCATCGGCGGGCTGAAGTCATGGACAGAGCATGACCATGGTGACGAGCGCGAGGTCGTGTCAAACCTGTTCGACCATTTACTGGCACGGCCGG
>CAYQVL010000144.1:0-5455 GCA_964420825.1 uncultured Sphingomonadaceae bacterium | reverse complement strand
CCTGTCGCGTAACGCCGAGCCCGGCCAGGTCGTCAGCGCCGGTTCGCCTCCGCTGTTCACGATGGCGCAGGGCGGCGAGATCGAGATGAACGCGCGGGTGTCGGAAAGCGATCTCGCGCGCCTGTCAGTCGGCCAGCACGCCACCGTCGTTCCCGTCGGCACGTCGCGGACCTTCGAGGGTCAGATCTGGCAGCTTTCCCCGATCATCGATTCCACCAGCCGGCAGGGCACCGCCAGCATCGCGCTGACCTTCGACCGCGCCCTGCGGCCCGGCGGCTTCGCCAGCGCCGATATCGTCAGCGGCGCAGTCGATGCGCCGCAGCTTCCCGAATCGGCGGTGCAGAGCGATGATCAAGGGAATTTCGTTTATATCATCGATGGCGATAACAAGGTCGTCCGCCGCAACGTTACCATCGGCGCGGTTTCGAACGCGGGGATCACAATCCGCGAAGGGCTGCGCGGCGATGAGCGTGTCGTTCAGTCGGCCGGCGCATTCATCAATGTCGGCGACGAAGTAATTCCGCGGCGCGTCGCCCGCGGCAGCAACAATTAGGCGCGCCTCATGAGCTTCCGCCAAATCTCGACCTGGGCGATCAAGAATCCGACGCCGTCGCTCGTCTTGTTCTTCGCGCTGATGCTCGCCGGCATCGTCAGCTTCACGCGCCTCGACATCACCGACAGCCCCAATGTCGATTTCCCCGCCGTCATCGTCAACGTCGTGCAGCCCGGCGCCGCGCCGAGCGAAATGGAGACCCAGATCACCCAGCGGGTCGAGGCCGCGGTCCGCAATATCAACGGCGTCGATGAATTGCAGTCGACGGTGAACGAAGGCAATTCGCAGACCTTTGTTCAGTTCGATATCGGCACGCCGGTCGATCGCGCGCTCAACGATGTCCGTAATGCAGTGTCGCAAATTCGCGGCGATCTGCCCGATGGCATTCTCGAACCGCAGGTCACGCGCGTCGAAATCAACGGCGGCGGAACGATCGCCTATTTCGCGGTCGAGAGCGTCGATATGACGCTCGAGGAACTGAGCTGGTTCGTCGACGACACCGTCTCGCGCCGCCTGCTCGGAATCGACGGCATGGCGGCGGTCAGCCGCGGCGGCGGGGTCGACCGCGAAATCCGCGTCATCCTCGATCCGAACCAGTTGGAAGCGCTCGGGGTCACCGCCAACCAGATCAATGCCCAGCTACGGCAAACCAATATCGACGCCACCGGCGGCCGCGCCGAAGTCGCCGGATCCGAACAGGCAGTGCGCGTCCTCGGCAATGCCGATACCGCCTATGAACTCGGCCAGACCCAGATTGCGGTGGGCAACGGGCGAACCGTTAAACTCGCCGATATCGCCGAGGTCCGCGATCTCTACGGCGAGCAACGCTCGCTTGGCCGGCTCAACGGGCGACAGGTGCTCAGTTTCGGTATCGAGCGCGCCAAGGGCGCGTCCGACGTCACCGTTTATGAAGATACGCTGGCGATGCTCGACGAGATCAAGGCGGAAAATCCGGGTCTCGAATTTACCCGCCTCTTCACCTCGGTCGAGTATACGATTGCAAATTATGACGCCGCTATGGAAGCGCTCATCGAAGGCGCAATCCTCGCGGTTGTCGTTGTCTTCCTGTTTTTGAGGGACTGGCGCGCGACGCTGATCGCGGCCATCGCCATTCCGCTCTCGGCGATTCCGACCTTCTGGTTCATGGACCTGATGGGCTTTACGCTCAATTTCATCAGCCTGCTCGCGCTCAGTCTGGTCGCGGGCGTGCTCGTCGACGACGCGATTGTCGAGATCGAGAATATCGTTCGCCATATGCGGATGGGCAAATCCTCCTACCAGGCATCGATCGACGCCGCCGAGGAGATCAGTCTCGCGGTGCTGGCGACGACGAGCGCGATCGTCGCGGTCTTCCTGCCGGTCGGCTTCATGCCGGGTATTCCGGGGCAGTTCTTCATCCAGTTCGGCGTAACCGTCGTCATCGCGGTGGTGATGAGCCTAGCTGTCGCGCGTCTCCTGACTCCCTTGCTGTCGGCCTATTTTATGAAAGCCGAAGGCGCGAGGGAACATGGCGCCGGCTGGGCGATGGATCGCTACATGGCGCTGCTGCGCTGGTCACTCGTCCATCGCTGGAAAACCGCGCTGTTCGGCGGCGGCGGCGCATTGGTAGCAACAGTGCTGGTGTTCAGCCAACTGCCGATGGTCTTCATGCCGACCGAGGACAATGACTTCACCCGGGTCAGCATCGAGATGGTCCCGGGGACGACGCTCGAACAGACCCGCCGCGTTTCGGACGAGGCGGCGCGCATCATCCGTCAGCAGCCCGATGTCGTCACCGCCTTTCAGCGCATCAATCCCGGCGATGGGCGGATATTCATCACGCTCAGCCCCGACCGCGAGCGCACCAGCACCGAATTCGAGCGGGCGGTGGCGCCGCAATTGCGCGCAATCGCCGATGCCCGCGTGACATTCCAGTCGCAAACCGGCGGGTTTAGCGGCCGCGATGTATCGCTCACCATCGGCGGCAGCGATCCGGAGAAACTTAACGAGGCGGCCGAGGCGATCGTAGAGCAGATGCGCGGGATCAGCACCGTGGTCGCTCCGCGCATCGATGGCGGCCTCCAGCGCCCCGAAATCATCATTACCCCCCGGCTCGATCTCGCCGCCGATCTTGGCGTCACCACGGTGGCGCTGAGCCAGGCAATTCGGGTCGCGACGATCGGCGAGATCGATCAGAGCGCGGCGCGCTTCTCGCTCAGCAACCGGCAAATTCCGATCCGCGTTGCGCTGTCCGAGGAATCGCGCCGCGATCTTTCGACGATCGAAAATTTGGCGGTGCCGACGGCAAATGGCGGTTCTGTGCCGCTCCGCCTGGTCGCCGAAATCGGCTTCGGCGGCGGCCCGACCGAAATCCAGCGCTACAACCAGCAGCGCCGTATCGTTATCGGCGCCGATCTCGCGCCGGGCGTGGTGACGGCCTCTGCCGAAATCGACGCGCTGCCGGTCTGGAACGATCTCCCGCCGGGAGTCGAACGCGTTTATGCCGGGCCTGAAGAATGGCAGGCCGAAATGATCATGAGCTTCATCGTGGCGGTCATTTCAGGCGTGCTGCTCGTCTTCGCGGTGCTCGTCCTGCTCTATCGCCGGATCATGGCGCCGCTGGTCAATATGGGATCGCTGATATTGGCCCCGCTCGGCAGCGGTATCGCCCTTTGGATCGTCGGCGGCGCGGTTTCGCTGCCGGTCTTTATCGGCCTGTTGATGCTGCTCGGTATCGTCGCCAAGAACTCGATCCTGCTCATCGATTTCGCGATCGAGGAGATGGACAAGGGCGTCGAGAAAAACACCGCGATCATCGATGCCGGCCACAAGCGCGCCCAGCCGATCGTGATGACGACGGTGGCGATGGTCGCCGGCATGGTGCCGACCGCGCTGGCGCTCAACGGCGACGGCGCGTTCCGGTCGCCGATGGGATGGACGGTGATCGGCGGCCTGATCGTCTCGACCGCGCTCACGCTCGTCATCGTCCCGGCCAGTTTCAGCATCGCCGACAGCTTCGAAAAATGGATGCGGAGAAAGCTTGGCCGCCTCGTCACGCATAAGCCGGGCGACAGAGACACAACGGCCGTCCAGCCCGCCGAATGACGATATTCCCGAGGCGCCCGTCCGGGGGGGTGGAAACGCAAGAGGATCGCGCGCGCGTTATGCGGCGGACCGCTACGGCCATGCTCGTGCTGATGGCGGCGGTTTTCATCGTCGCCCACGGTTTCGAAGACCGCCACCTCGCCTGGGGCTTCGTCGCCGCCTTCGCCGAAGCGGCGATGGTCGGCGGTCTGGCCGACTGGTTCGCGGTTACCGCGCTCTTTCGCCATCCGCTCGGCATACCGATCCCGCACACCGCGATCGTCCCGCGCAACAAGGACAGGATCGGCGAACAGCTGGCGATTTTTCTCAAGGACAATTTCCTCACCGCCTCGGTCGTCGCGCGGCGGATGCGGCGTTTCGACGTCGCCGGCGCGGCGGGGCGCTTTCTGGCGGATCCGCCCGGCGAAGGCCGGATGCGCGAAGGAGCCTCGAAGCTGATCGCGATGATCCTGCAATCGCTCGACGACGAACGCCTCGGCGGCACGGTAAAGGCGTCGATCGCCGCCCGCCTGCGCGAACTGGAAATCTCGCCGCTCGTCGGACAAGCGCTCGATGTCGCGATTCGCGAAAATCGCCACGTCCCGATCATCGACGGTCTCGTCCGCTGGTCGGCCAATATCCTCGACGCGAACGAGGAGATCGTTCGCGCGATGGTCTACGAGCGCGCCAACAATTTCATGCGCTGGCTGGCAATCGACGACCGGCTCTCCGACGCGATCATCAACGGCCTGCGCAAATTGCTCGTTCAGATGGAAGGCGACCCCCATCATCCGCTGCGCGACAAGGCCAATGAAGGGCTCGTCGCCCTCGCCTTCGACCTCCAGCACGACGCCAGGACGCGCCAGCGCATCGAGCAGGTCAAGCATGACATTGTCGACAACCCCGCGGTCACCGACTGGCTCGACGGCATATGGCAGAATACGCGCGAGGCGCTGCTGAAGGCCGTCCGCGATCCCGATCGCGCGCTTGATGGACGTTTCGGCGAAGCGTTGCGCGCGCTCGGCCGCACGCTCCAGGAGGACCCCGAACTCAAGCGCGCGATCAACGCCTTCGCGCGCCGCACGACGGTCGGCACCGTCGCGACCTATGGCGACAGCATCGTCAAGCTGGTTTCGGACACCGTCCAGGGCTGGGACGCGCAGACCATCACCGACCGCCTCGAAAATGCCGTCGGTCGCGATCTGCAATATATCCGGATCAACGGGACGCTCGTCGGCGGCCTCGTCGGCCTCGTTATTCACAGCATCGTGACTTTCGGATAAGCGCAATCCTTACGACGGAGCCCCTCCTATGGGGCGGCCGTCGCTCGCCGATGGCGGGACTGAACGCCTAACCCTCGCTGACCCTCTCGATATCGGCGCCGACGCCGCCCAGTTTTTCCTCGAGCCGCTCATAGCCGCGATCGAGATGATAGACGCGCAGGACCTTGGTTTCTCCCTTCGCTGCAAGACCGGCAAGCACGAGGCTCATCGACGCGCGCAAATCGGTCGCCATGACCTGCGCGCCGACCAGCCCGTCGACACCCCTGACCACCGCCGATCTGCCGCGCACCTCGATATCGGCGCCCATCCGGGCAAGCTCGGGAACATGCATATAGCGGTTCTCGAAGATCGTCTCGGTGAGCAGGCTCGTACCCTCCGCCAAAGCAAGCATCGCCATGAACTGCGCCTGCATATCGGTCGGGAAGCCGGGATAGGGAGCGGTGGAAATCGTCACCGGCTTGAGCGCGCCGTCGGCCGCGACGTAGATGCTGTCGGCGCGCTCATCGACATCCAAACCAACCGCCCGCAGCCCGGCGATTACGGCATGCATGTCTTC
>CAYQVL010000143.1:0-5457 GCA_964420825.1 uncultured Sphingomonadaceae bacterium | reverse complement strand
GACGATCGATGCGGAATTACGCCGGCAGGCGCGCGTGGCGCATATCGCTACCGCCCAAAAAACCCTATTTCCTTGCAATGTAGGAAATCGTCTGATTTATCCGATCGATGACGAACAAAACACGAACATAGATCGATTCGCGCGCTATGCGCGGCAGCGCCGCCGCCAAAAAAAGCCCCGGCATGTGTCAACCAGCTGTAACGAGCGTTTCCGATCCCACCGCGGCGGGCGACGCTCAAAATCCCCCGACCCCTGTATAGTTTGTATAGTTATGGCGCCCGTCCCGCAGCCCGATCGCGCGCCGGTCATCGCCGGGGAAGAACACCGGCAAGCGCCGATTACCGCGCCGGGCGACGTGGTGCGGACCATCGCGAATGACGGTGCGGCGAGGCGGGCCATGGGCCGGCGATAGAATAGCGCGTTTATCGGTCAATTACGCGATGTCCCCGGAATTTGTAGCGGAGATTTGGCGCAATTGCCCGAAGTCCGCTACAGTCGTCCGATGCGTTACATCCTCCTCCTCCTCCTCGCCCTGCTCGCCACCCCTGCCCTCGCCCAGACCGAATGGCCGATCGCCGAGGATGATTTCGTGATCGACGATTTCGCCTTCGGGACCGGCGAGACGCTGGCCGAACTCAATATCCACTATACGACGCTCGGGGTTCCGCATCGCGGCGCTTCGGGCGAAATCGACAATGCGGTGATGGTGCTCCACGGCACCGGCGGCTCGGGCGGCTCGTTCTTGCGGCCGCAATTCGCCGACGAACTGTTCGGCCCCGGCCGGCCGCTCGATATCGCCCGCTATTACATCATCCTGCCCGACAATATCGGCCATGGCGGCTCGTCCAAGCCGAGCGACGGGCTGCGCGCCCATTTCCCGCGTTACGATTATGACGACATGGTCGAGGCGCAGCGGCGGCTGCTCGTCGATGGGCTCGGCGTGACGCGTCTGCGGCTGCTGATGGGGACGTCGATGGGGTGCATGCACGGCTTCGTCTGGGGCGAAACGCATCCCGAAATGATCCAGGCGATGCTGCCGCTCGCCTGCATGCCGATCGAGATCGCGGGGCTCAACCGTATGTGGCGCTATATGCTCATCGACGGGCTGCGCAACGATCCGGGCTATGACGGCGGCAATTATAACGAACAGCCGATGGCGGGGCTGCGCCACGCCGCCAACCTGCTGATCGTCGCGGGCGGCGCGCCGCTGGCGATCCAGAACGAGTTTCCGACGCGCGAGGCCGCCGAGGCGGCGCTCGCCGAGCGCGTGCCGGCGGCGATGGAGGGGCGCGACGCCAACGACATGATCTGGCAGTTCGACAGCTCGCGAAATTACAATCCCGAGCCGAACCTCGAAGCAATCACGATGCCGGTTACGTGGATCAATTCGGAGGATGATTTCATCAATCCATCGAATTTCGATTTCACCGAGACGTTGGCGGCGCGGATGCCGCAGGGGCGCTATGTGCTGATCCCCGAGAGCGTCGATACGCATGGCCATGGCACGCATACTTGGGCGGCGTTTTGGAAGGACGAGCTGGTGGGGCTGCTTGAGCGGAGCGAATAACGCAGGAACGGGTGCCTCTAAAGCTCTCGAAAATCAAGCTTCTCCGAGTTTCGCTGTGTTGCTTGATGTCTCTACCTATTGGCACCGATACGACTGAACTGAGCGGCACATCACCCGAATTAAGGGTGTGCGCGTGTGTATTTTACGATCCGTCGCGCCCATGCATCGACCACATATATCGAACCATCGCTGGCGACCGATATATCATGCCCGAGAACCGTCCCCGCAGCGTCATCGGATCTCATCGTATCGATCGATCCAAGCAGTCGCCCTTCCATATCCAACATACGTATTGTGGCCCGTGTATTATCCGGCTGATCACCGCCATCGATCACATAGACGACACCCTCTGCATCGACATCGACCCCATAAGGCCTGCCGATATGATCGCCCGCCCATACGTCAAGATATTCATGGTCGGCCCCAAATATCTGTAATCTGCTGTTCGCCCTGTCAGCCACGAAGACCTCCTGATTGGGTCCAAGGCTAATTCCATGAGGCAGATCAAACTGTGACGGACCGTCCCCATGAGTTCCCCACTGGCCCAAATAGTTTCCTTCAGCCGTAAAGACGGCGATACGCGTATTGACATAACCATCGGCAACCAGAATGCGGCCAAAACGATCAACCGTCACATCCGCCGGTTGAGCGAAGTGCGTGCCGTCATTTCCCGCCTCTTGCGCCGTTCCCAAGCTCATCAAGAGCTGCCCGTCGTGCGAGAACTTATGGACTTGCTGCCCTCCAACATCGGTAACCCAGACGTTGTCATCCGCATCGACAGAGAGTCCATGGGGCATAATCATCAAGTTTCCGCCCCAACTCGCCAAGGCTTCACCGGTCTCCGCATCCAGCATCAACACCGTATCAGGCGCGATCGGCTCATCGGGAAATGGCTCGATCCATTCCCTGTTCGCCCGGTGGAAAACGAAGACATGGTTATGACTATCGACAGCGATTCCGGTTGCCTGTCCAAGGTCCGCAACTACCGATTGAGCAGGCCAATTTGCAACCAATCGATATCCCGAACGCTCGGTTTCGGCGGCCAGTGCGGGCGCACAAAATGCGTACAAAATGCTGAACAGGCCAATGCAAAAACGCAACTTACTTCCCCCCAGCTTGCAACCCACAGCTCTATGACACACGGGGGCAAGATGAGCAAAATGGGCTGGCGGAGAGGGACGACGATAGGGCGAGATGCGTGCAGCGGAACCCCTCCACCGTCTTCGACGGTCCCCCTCCCCGTCCCGGAGAGGATTTGACGTCCTATTCCTCAGGCGTCTCGACCGACGACACATGGTTGAGCGCGATCACCCAGCGGCCATCGACCTTGCGCATCAGCCGCGTGTTGATGCCGTCTTGCGGGCGGGCGCCGCGGGTCAGGCGGTAGCGGCTGACGAGCATCGCGGCGTCTTCGGCGAGCATCTCGATCTCGATATCGCTGAACATGAGCTCGCCGCGTCGCGCCGGATCGCCGCCGTAATCGCGGACATAGTGATCGAGCGTGCCCTGCCAGCCATCCTGAAATCGCCCGCGCGAGACGAAGACGACGCCGGGGTTCATGAAGCCTTGCATATAGCCTTCGAAATCGCCGCGGTTCCAGGCATCCTGCATCGTCGCGATCAGCGCGCGCATTTCGGCCTGTGCGGTCGCCGCCTCCTCGACGCCGACCGGCTCGGCCGCTGCCGCCGTCAGCGGGACGGCGGCGAGCGCGAGCACGGTCAGGGCAGTGCGGAGCGTGGCGGCTACCAAATCCGCACGCGATCTTCGGGCGCGATATACATCGCGGCGCCGGGCTCGACGTTGAACGCCCGGTACCAGGCGTCGATATTGCGGACCGGGCCGTTGGCGCGGAACTCCGACGGGCTGTGCGGATCGGTGAGGATGCGTTCGCGCAGCGCGTTTTCGCGGATCAGCCCACGCCAGACCTGCGCCCAGGCGAGGAAGAAGCGCTGATCGCCGGTCAGCCCGTCGATCACCGGCGGTTCGCCATGGTCGGCGACGTAGCGGCGATAGGCCGAATAGGCCATTTCGAGCCCGCCGAGATCGCCGATATTCTCGCCCATGGTGAGCTGGCCGTTGACGTGGAGGCCGGGAATCGGCTCGAAAGCGTCGTACTGCGCGCCGAAGCGGGCGGTACGCGCTTCGAACTCGGCCGCTGTCTCCTCGCTCCACCAGTCGCGGATGCGGCCGGTGCCGTCGAAGCGGCGGCCCTGATCGTCGAAGCCATGGCCGATTTCATGGCCGATGACGCCGCCGATCGCACCATAATTGACCGCCGGATCGGCGTTGGGATCGAAGAACGGCGGCTGGAGAATCGCCGCCGGGAAGGTGATCTGGTTCAAGAGCGGGTTGTAATAGGCGTTCACCGTCTGCGGGTTCATGCCCCACAGGCCGCGATCGACCGGATCGGGCAGGCGTGCGAGCGCCAGATCGAACTCGAATTGGTGCGCGCGCTGGACGTTGCCGAGCAGGTCGTCGCGCCGCACCTCGAGGTTCGAATAGTCGATCCATTGCTCGGGATGGCCGATGCGCGGCTCGAAGGCGGTGAGCTTGGCGAGCGCTTCGGTGCGCGTCGCTTGATCCATCCAGTCGCTGTGCTCGATGCGGTCGTGAAGCGCGGCGCGGAGATTGGCGATGAGCTCGGTCATCTGGCGCTGGCTTTCGGCCGGATAGTGGCGATCGACATATATCTGGCCGATCGCCTCGCCGATATTGTTGTTGACGAGTTCGACGCCGCGTTTCCAGCGATCGCGCTGATCGGGCGTGTCGCGCAAGGTGCGGCTGAAGAAGTTGAAATTGGCCTCGTCGAAGGCGGCGGGAAGATAGGCGGCATTGTCGCTGATGAAGTGGAAGGTCAGATATTCCTTCCACGTGCTCAGCGGAACGCTGTCGAGCAGTTCGCCGGCGGCGGTGATCGCGGTGGTTTCGGCGGCTACGATGGTGCCGACATTGCCGAAGCCGATGCCTTCGAGCCAGCTGTCCCAGTTGAATTGCGGGGCGAGTTCGGCGAGCTGCTGACGATTCATCGGGTTGTAGATCTGTTCGATATCGCGCTGGCGGGCGGGCTCCCATTGCGACTGCGCCATCTGCGTTTCGAGCGCGATGATGCGATCGGCGCGGGCTTCGGCGTCGCCGATGCCGGCAAGATTGTGAAGCGTGACGATATAATCGCGATAGGCGGCGCGGAAGCGATCATATTCCTCTCCCTGTTCGAGATAATAATCGCGATTGGGCATGCCGAGACCGCCTTGACCGGCGGCGGCGATGTAGCGCGTCGGATCGGCGGGATCCTCAAGCGCACCGACGCCGACGGGCGAGGCGTAACCGACGGTGCCGAAGAGCGTCAGCAGGTCGTCGCGATCCTCGACCGCATCGATGCGCTCGAGATAGGGGTGGAGCGGCACTATTCCGCGCGCTTCGATCGCCGCGATGTCCATCCAGGCGCCGTAGAAATCGCCGACCTTGCGGCCGATCGGCCCGGCAGCTTCGGGATCGGCGGCGAGATCGTCGAGAATCGCATGGACCTGATCGTCGGCGCGCTCGCGGAGGATATCGAACGAACCATAGCGCGATCGATCGCCGGGGATTTCGGTATTGGCGATCCAGGTGCCGCTGGCATAGGCGTTGAAATCATCGCCCGGATCGACCGAGGTGTCGCGCGCGTCGAGATCGACGCCCCAGGCGCCGATTTCGGGCGCGGCATGGTGCGCGGCCATCTGCGCGGCGGTCATGTCGGCGTGATCGGCGGGCGCGGCCTCGTGATGATCGGCAAGCGCCGGCGACGCGGCGGCGATCGCGAAGACCGAAACCGCCGCGCGGGCGAGATGGCGGGAAGTCATGGCAAACACCTAAGGATGCAAGGCGGAAGATAGAATTCCGTAAAACGAAAC